>JAYTZZ010000059.1:0-5249 GCA_043741595.1 Hyphomicrobiales bacterium
CGTGTTACTCACCCGTCTGCCACTCCCCTTGCGGGGCGTTCGACTTGCATGTGTTAGGCCTGCCGCCAGCGTTCGTTCTGAGCCAGGATCAAACTCTCAGGTTTAACTGAGAACTTGTTCTCGGCCGATCACTACGTTGACTTGTCATTTGACGAGTTCCCAAGCGTTTCCATTCCACCGCTGTCGTGAGACCGCAGCGAACTGGTTTGGCTTGAAATAAACGTAGGTACCGCCGAAGTCTCTTTCGACATCCAACCCCCACGAGCTTTTGGCCCGCAAGAACCGGACATCCGCAAGGACTCCGCCGCCTACGTTTCTCTTTCTTCCTATTCACTTTTCAAAGAGCCCGACAGACGCCCCGATAAATCGGGAAGACCATCGTTTGGCACCCAGCTTTCGCCGGAGCGCCATGCAGACGAAACGTTCGCCGAAGCGAACTCCGTCAAACCTGCGTCGAGAGAACCGAGGGTAAACCTCAGAGCCGCCAGCGGCGGCGCCGCCCTCGTGTGAGGCGTATATAGTCGTTGGCGTTTACGAGTGTCAACACCGTGACAGTAAAAAAGTCCCCGTTTTGTGCGGCTCCGGGGACTATGCATGGCTGTTCGGCGGTGGCCACATTGGTGCCCCAAAGAACGCCGAATCCTTAGGCGCGATCAACTCTTGCGCTTTCGTTGACAATGATTCGCGTGGTGGGCAAGGTCGCTTAACGGTTTTTGCTCTGCTTTTTCTGGGGCTTGTGGGGGCTCCCGGAATCTAGGGCCAGTATCAGGTCGGGGGGATCGGAACGATCGTGAGGGGGCTGACCCGCCTGGGCATGATCACGTACGGCGCCGCCGCCGGCACGATTGATCTCGGCAACTACCCGCCGATGATCATCGGCGGGGACGAGGAGGCCAAGAAAGCGCCCATCCCGCGCGCCGTGTCCTGGCGCTGGCTGACCGGCACAGTCCTGACCGGCGTCACATCCATCGTCCTCATGGGCGCCGCCCTGATGGTCGCCCTCAACAACCCCAATCAGTTCGCTTCGCTCCCCGACTCTTTCGCCGCCATCGCACCTGCGATCGACGGCCTCGTCTTCGGACGCAAGGCTGACCGCATGCGCCCGGTCGAGGAGCGCGTTGCCAACCGACAGATCCTGCAGGTCTCTACCGTCACCCGACAGGGCGAGCGCGACTTCATCAAGCTGAAGCCGTTCGCCAAGATCCACGCAACGCTGGGCACGGCGAGCCCCGAGATCGCTTCGAAGGTGCCTGCATACGACGCGCTTCGCATCTTCGCCGACACAACGGCGATCGAAACGCCGACGCCCGCCCCGACGACGACCATCGCGGACGAAGAGCCGCCCCCTGGTGCCGCGGTCGACGGCGAGGTTGCCATCAAGGTCTCCGACTTCCCGATCGCCAATCCCGATCTCGAGCCGACGGTGTCGCTCGAGATGCCCGAGGTGGAGCAGATCGTGCGCGCGTCCGCGCACATCGGCGTCGCCGACGACACGGATGTTGGTGCTCTCTCGTACGCCGACCCGAACGCCGGCCTCGATCCGATGGGTGCGCTGGGTGTGAAGATCATCCCGGAGAACGTCTCCAACATCGCCAAGAGCGAAGCCGGCGTCGCGCTGGACGACGGCTATCAGGAGAAGATCATCGCCGTCTCCAAGGCGGAGAACCTGCGTTCGCTCTTCCAGGACAACGCCATCACCGGCGACGATGCCGACGAGATCATCGCTGCACTGTCACAGCTCGTTGACGTGAGCCGGCTCAGGCCCGGGCAGAAAGTCAGGGTGGCGTTTGCAACCGATCCCGCGACCGCCGCTCTCGATCAGCCCAACAGCGACGCCGACGCCAGTGCCGGCGTTAATGCTGATCCAAATGCCAAGGCGTCGCAGAGCGCCCTCACCCCGATCCGCGTTTCCATCTACGACGACGGCGCCCATCAGGCGACGGTCGCCCGCGCCGACAACAATGCCTTCGTGCGCGCCGACGAACCGAGCATGACGCAGGAATTGTTGGCAGCAGCGCCGCCGGAAGAGGTCGTGCCAGAGGGCGGCCCGCCCAAGCTCTACGACGCCATTTATCAGACCGCGCTCGAGCAGCAGGTGCCCGAACCGCTCATCGATCAGCTGATCAAGGTTTTTGCCTACGACGTGGACTTTCAGGCGCGCGTCTCACCCGGTGACTCCCTGGAAGTGTTCCACTCGATGGCCGATCCGGGCGACACTGACGCGAGCGAACCGGAGATCCTCTACACGTCGCTCACCATCGGTGGCGTCACTAAACGCCTCTACCGCTACCGCACCCCCGACGACAGCATCGTCGACTACTACGATGAGGAGGGACGGAGCGCGAAAAAGTTTCTGGTGCGCAAGCCGATGACAACCGGGCGCATCACCTCACCCTTCGGTTGGCGCGTTCATCCGATCCTTGGCTACCGTCGCCTGCATCCGGGCGTCGATTACGCGGCGCCCAAAGGCACTCCGATCCTCGCCGCCGGCAATGGCGTCGTCGAAAAGGCGGGCCGGTCCTCCGGCTACGGCAACTTCACCCTCATCAAGCACACCAACGGCTACGAGACCGCGTACGGCCATCAGAGCGCGTTCGCCAAAGGAATCGGGCCCGGTACCGTCGTGCGCCAAGGCCAGATCATCGGCTACGTTGGCTCCACCGGCCTTTCGACAGGTCCGCATCTTCACTTCGAAATCCGCGTCAATGGTCAGACTGTGGACCCGCTCCGTATCCGCCTCCCGCGCGGCCGCGTGCTCGAGGCCGACTACCTCGCGGCATTCGAGAAGGAGCGCCAGCGCGTCGATACGCTGCTCGGCAACGATCCATCGGCGACGGTTCCGCAGAAGGTGGCGAGCGCCGATGCCGCCGCGCTGAGCGAGTAGCGTCGAAGTCGATGCGTCAAGGCTCGGCCATCCGCGCGCTCTTTGCTGCGGCATTGGCCTCGCTGGCAATTGCTCCCATGGCGCCGCCTCCGGCGCAGGAGAGTCCTTACCAGTCCGTCTTCGTCGTTACCGGCACGGGCGAGACGAACCGGATGACCGGCTTTGCCGAAACGTTGCGGCAGGTCCTGGTGAAACTCTCCGGTGATCAGCGACTCGCTTCGGACCCGAGAGTCACCGAGTTGATGAACGACGCGAAGTCGTATGTTGCCGGCTACACGTATCTCGATCTGAAATCCGGCATCCACCTCAGCGACGAGCAGGGATCCTACGACCGCCCGCACTACCTGACGGTCGACTTCGACCACGACAAGCTCAACGCGGCCCTCGCATCCCTCGGGCGGAAGCCCTGGCTGGCGCGACCGCGGCTGACGGTGTTCCTCGGCGTCAGCCGCTACGCAATCGGCTATGTGGTGGCGAGCGATGCCGACCGCGATGCTGCGATGCGCGATTCATTCGCGAACGCCTCGCGGCGCTATGGCGTCAAGATCAACTTCCCTGACCAAGCATCCGTCGTTGCCAGTCTTCCCACATTCGACGCATTGCAGAAGGCCGACGCCGCCAATCTCAACGCGATTGCGAAAGGCACCGGCGGCGATCAGGCTCTCGTCGGCACGCTGGTGTGGAGCGACCCCGACCACGGCTGGATCGCCGACTGGCGTATCGCTGTGAACAGCGAAGCCCACCACTGGCGGCTGAAGGGCATCAGCTTCGATGACGCCTTCCGCAGTGCCCTCGCCGGCGCGGCGCAGGTGCTCTCAGGCAATGGACAACCGGACTAGCACACACCGCCAAGCCAACTCCGCCGCCCTGCGCCGTCGTGTGGCGACGGACCCACCCACAAAGTTAGGTCCCCGCCGTTGACGCCAGCTACTCCCGATAGGCGCCCGACTTCTTCGCGGCATGAATGGCCAGCACATCCATCAAGGTTGGATTGAGCGCGTCGAACGGCTCGAGTCCAAGCTCCCTCAGTCGCGACCGGATGCCGGCCATATCGCTCGGCTTCGTCCCCGACTCTATGACGGACGAGACGAACGCAGCGAAGCCTGCAGGCGCCCAACCCTTCTCCTTCGAACGTTCGACGTGGATGAAAGAGAGCCCCTTGAACCCGTGATCTTTCTCGACCGGACCGTACATGTGGACGCCACACGCCGTGCAGGCATGCCGGAGGATGGTAGCGGCGGCATCGACGACCTTCAGTTTGTCTTTGTTGGCAATCACGGTGACCTGGTCGGTAGGCACGACGCCCACGACCGCGAACAGGGCGCCTTCAGGCTTCCAGCACTTCGTGCAACCGCAGGCGTGATTGTGGAGAACCTGGCCGCCGATCTTCACGGTGACCGGATTGCTGGTGCACAGGCAGACGAGCGTTCCTCCGGCGAAATCCTTTGCCGCGGCCGCCGTTCCATTGTCGACCGATGGGTGGATCCTTACTGCCGCCATGGTGTCGTTCCTCCCTTGGATGAAACTCCCCAACTCTTTTTGATCAATAGACAACCACGCTGCGGATCGACTCGCCCTTGTGCATCAGGTCGAAGCCTTTGTTGATCTCGTCGAGCGTCAGCGTGTGGGTGATCATCGGGTCGATCTCGATCCGCCCATTCATGTACCAGTCGACGATCTTCGGCACCTCGGTGCGTCCGCGGGCGCCGCCGAAGGCCGTGCCCCGCCAGACGCGCCCGGTCACCAACTGGAATGGCCGCGTGGAAATCTCCTGACCCGCGCCGGCGACGCCGATGATGATCGATTCGCCCCAGCCCTTGTGGCAGGCCTCGAGCGCGATGCGCATGAGCTTGGTGTTACCGACGCATTCGAAGGTGTAGTCGGCTCCACCCTTGGTCAGTTCCACCAGGTGGGCGACCAGATCGCCGGAAACCTTCGACGGATTGACGAAATGCGTCATCCCGAATTTCCGGCCCCATTCCTCTTTCGAATCATTGGTGTCGACGCCGACAATCATCGCCGCGCCGGCGAGCCTGAGGCCCTGAATCACGTTGAGGCCGATACCGCCGAGCCCGAAGACGATCGCGTTCGCTCCCGGCTCGACCTTGGCTGTGTTGATAACGGCGCCGATACCCGTTGTGACGCCGCAGCCGACATAGAAGACCTTGTCGAAGGGCGCGTCGTTCCGGATCTTCGCGACCGCGATCTCCGGCATCACGGTGTAGTTCGAGAACGTCGAGCAGCCCATGTAGTGGTAAACCGGCTTCCCCTTGTACGAGAACCGGC
The DNA here is from genome assembly GCA_043741595.1 of Hyphomicrobiales bacterium. Classification (GTDB taxonomy): domain Bacteria; phylum Pseudomonadota; class Alphaproteobacteria; order Rhizobiales; family Kaistiaceae; genus DASZQY01. The sequence continues at coordinate 5,171 of JAYTZZ010000059.1, forward strand.
TGGTGCCGTCGGGCATGACGCCCTTGCCCTGCGTTATCCTGATCTTTTGGCAAAGGTTGGTCTTGCGGCTGAGGCAGTA
>JAYTZZ010000060.1:0-5222 GCA_043741595.1 Hyphomicrobiales bacterium
TTATTCAACTATCTTGTTAATTAACAAGAGTGCTGAATATGCCTTCGGTCGATCCTCTCGATCTGATTTTGTCGGCGCTGGCTGACCCCACGCGGCGCGCATTGCTGGCGCGGCTATCGCTGGGCGAGGCGACGGTCAACGACCTGGCCGAACCCTTCGAGATCAGCCTGCAGGCGATCTCGCGGCACTTAAAAGTGCTCGAATCCGCCGGGCTGATTTCGCGCGGCCGCGAGGCGCAATGGCGCCCCTGCCGGCTCGAGGCGGAACCCTTGAAGGCGCTCGATATCTGGCTCGAACGCTACCGCAAATTCTGGGAAGGCAGTTTCGACAAGATGGACAGCTATCTCACTGAACTCACGAAAGGAAACGGCAATGACAGCTCAAACTAGCGCCCGGAAACTCGGCGACGACGAACTGCTGGTGACGCGCGAGTTCGACGCGCCGCTGCCGCTGGTCTGGCGCTTGTGGGAAGACCGCGAGCACATGAGGCGCTGGTGGGGGCCGGAAGGCTTTTCCGTCCTGAGCCTCGACAGCGATTTCCGGCCCGGCGGGGCCTGGCGTGTCCATATGACCTCCGCCGGTTGGGGCGAGAGCCGGTCGGCCGGGACTTTTCGCGAGATCGAAAAGCACAAGCGCATCGTCTTCACCTTCGCCTGGGACGAGAGCTTGGGTGACCCAACCGAAACCATGGTGACCGTGACCTTCGAGGAAAAGGGCGCCCGGACCGTGCAGCATTTCCACCAGACGCCGTTCAGCTCGGCGGAGTATCGCGACGGCCATATCGCCGGCTGGAACTCGCTGTTCAACAAGGAACAGGCCTACGCCGAGCGGCTGGCGCGGGAAGCGCGCAAATAACCGTCGCCTGAAACCATCCGAACCATATCGACGGCTTCCGAGGCCGGCAGAAATTGCTGCCGGCGCGGCAAAACTCACCCCAAAAGCTAAGGAGTATCATCGTGCAGCTGACCAACAAGACTGCGGTGATCTACGGCGCCGCCGGACATATCGGCAGCGCCGTGGCCCACGCCTTTGTCCGCGACGGCGCCAAGGTGTTTCTCGCCGGCCGCACTCTTGCCAAAGTGCAAAAGGTCGCCGACGAGATCGTTGCCGCCGGCGGGCAGGCGGAGGCGGTCGAACTCGATGCGCTCGACAAGGCCGCCATCGAAAAGCATCTCGACGCGGTGATCGGCAAGGCCGGGACCATCGACATCAGCTTCAACGCCATCAGCATCCGCGGCGATCTGCAGGGTACGCCGCTGGTCGACATGACGCTCGAAACCTTCACCACCCCGGTGGCCATCGGCATCGGCACGCATTTCCTCACCGCCACGGCGGCGGCCCGCCACATGGCGAAGCGCGGCTCGGGTGTGATCCTCACCCTGTCCTCGACCGGCGCCGGGCTCTCCGGCCGCGACGAAATGTTCCACAGCACGGGCGGATTCGGCGTCGCTTGCTCGGCCATCGAATCCTTGTCGCGCACATTGGCCGGCCAGCTTGGCCCAAAGGGAATCCGGGTCGTCTGCTTACGCTCGGATGCCATTTTGGAAACCTGGTCGGCCGCGCCGGAACGCGCGGCGGAGACAGCCAAGTTCAAGACTTACATGGAGCAGGGCACCGTGCTCGGACGGCTGCCGCGCCTGACCGAGGTGGCTGATGCAGCGGTCTTCGCCGCCTCGGATCGGGCCAGCGCAATAACCGGCGCGATCGTCAACCTCACGTGCGGCTCGATCATGGACAAGGACTAGCTCCGCGATCAGCCGATGCAGCCGGCCGGCGAGTAGCACCGCCGCTTTTTCGTCAAACGAATCGACTCAGCTCGCTCCGAGCGATGCTCGTTTGCCACACGCAAGCCTCGCGAACGAGAATCCTCGCCAGTGTTGAACATCGGGTGGCATTGGCCGGCCGATCTTTCGCCACCGGTCGCGCATGCTACAGAGGGATCGCGGAACGAAGTCGTTCACGCGTGTTCGTGTTGCGATTGTCGTTCCCGCGTGGGTTCTGCTCGTTCAGTGGAACCGTTGTCCCCCCAGGTAGGCGCGAGCGTCCTCGCCGGTTGTTCCCGGCGGAATGGCGTCGCCCGTCAAGCGTCCGTCAGAAGACGCGAGCAGGAGAATACCGGAATGGCCTTCGCGGCCCGCGCTCTACAGGAAACCCCAGAGACCTACCGCACTGCTCCACAGAATGTGGAAGCGGAGCAGGCGCTGCTCGGCGCCATCCTCGTCAACAACGAGGCGTTCTACCGCGTCTCCGATTTCCTTGAGCCGCAGCATTTCTTCGAGCCGGTCCACCGGGTGATCTACGAAGTCGCCGGCCAGCTCATCCGCGTCAACAAGGTCGCGACCCCGGTCACGATCAAGACCTTCCTCCCCGCCGACCTTGCCATCGGCGACATCAACCTTTCGCAATATCTCGCGCGGCTCGCCGCCGAAGCCACCACGATCATCAACGCCGAGGATTACGGCCGCTCGGTCTATGATCTCGCCATCCGCCGCTCGCTGATCACCATCGGCGAGGACATGGTCAACGTCGCCTATGACGCACCGGTCGACAATCCACCAAAAACACAAATCGAGGACACCGAGAAGCGCCTCTTCGAACTCGCCGAAAAGGGCAGCTACGGCAGCGGTTTCGAGAGCTTCGATACCGCGCTCTATACGGCCATCGACATGGCCAGCAACGCCTACCGCCGCGACGGGCATCTGTCGGGCATGGCGACTGGCCTTGCCGATCTCGACCGGTTGATGGGCGGCCTGCAGAACTCGGACCTGATCATCGTCGCCGGCCGCCCGGGCATGGGCAAGACCGCGCTCGGCACCAACATCGCTTTCAATATCGCCAAGGCGTGGCAGGGCGAGCTGCAGCCGGACGGCGCGATGAAGACCGTCAACGGTGGCATCGTCGGTTTCTTCTCGCTGGAAATGTCGTCGGAACAGCTTGCCACCCGTATCATCGCCGAGCAGTCGGGCGTGTCGTCGGCCAATATCCGCCGCGGGCGCATTGATGAGAGCGAGTTCGCGCGCATCGTCGATGCGGCTCGCGACATGAACAAGATCCCGCTCTACGTCGATCAGACTGGCGGCTTGTCGATTGCCCAACTTGCCGCCCGTGCGCGCCGGCTCAAACGCCAGCGCGGCCTGGACCTCATCGTGGTGGATTACATCCAGCTCTTGTCGGGTTCATCGCGGCGAGGCAACGACAACCGCGTGCAGGAAGTCACCGAGATCACCAACGCGCTGAAGGCGCTCGCCAAGGAACTGGCGGTCCCGATCGTCGCCCTCTCCCAGCTTTCGCGCCAGGTGGAGAACCGCGACGACAAGCGTCCCCAGCTTTCCGACCTTCGCGAATCCGGCTCCATCGAGCAGGATGCCGACGTCGTCCTCTTCGTCTTTCGCGAGGAGTACTATCTCAAGAACAAGGAGCCGAAGCCCGGCTCGGTCGAATACGTCCAGTGGCAGGACCAGATGGGCTCCGTCCACGGCGTTGCCGAGCTCATCATCGGCAAGCAGCGCCACGGACCGACGGGCACCGTGCGCCTCCACTTCGAGGACACGTTGACGCGCTTCTCCAATCTCGCCGAAGATACAGTGGCGGTTCAGTTCGGCGGCTAGCGCATGTTCAAGTGGCTCTTCGGCAACAAAGACGGCGGCACGACCGCTGGCGGCACAGCCGAGACCGTTGTCGTCAGCCGCAAGTTCAAGGCAACGCCGGAGAAGGCCTTCGCCGCCTTCGTTGACGCATTCGATACGTGGTGGCCGCGCGATAAGAAGGCGTGGGGTACTGTCCTCAGCATCCACCGGCCAGAGCACATCGTCGTCGCCTGGCAGATCGGCCCGAAGGGCGCGCTCGAGTCTTCCGAGGCGACCTCAAGCCGCCTCGATATCCGCTTCGTCGCCCTTGATCCCGAGACGACCGAAGTCATCGTCGTCCACCGCGACTTCCCGCGCCACGGCGACGGCTGGCAGGCCTACCGCGCATCGATGGCCGCCAAGGCCGGCTGGCCCCAGATCATGGAAGCGTACGCGAAGGCGCTCAGCGGCGGCTGAGAGCGTTCCCGCTACATCGCCATCGTCGGCTTGACGAAGCAGTAGATCGAACGGTTTGGACTCGAGCAGACGTAGGCGTCGCCGTCGATCGACTTCTTGTCGAGCTCTCTGTCGCGGGGAATCGGCGTCCACTCTCCACTGACGACCGCCCACCATTGGCCGTCGTGCCAGTCGGCATCCGTCCGCGCGCAATCAGAGAGATCGCAGCAGGAGCCACCGGTGGTGGGTTGGGTGAGGCTCTTGAACCAGGCCCGCCGATTTTCGTCGGCGCTGGAGATGCCGGCCGATGTGAGGGCTACTCCAAGGAAGACTCCGGACGCGATGCGTAGTTGATGATGATCCATGGTTCTCGCTCCGAGACCGAATCATCCTCCCTTGATCTGATTGTGCATTGCAGCACTCCGGTTTGTCTGCGCAGAAATGCAACACCGCCAGGCTTTTTCGCGGGTTCGCTACGAGGACGCCAACGACTGGAATCGGCTAGGGTCGCAGCAATGCAATCAGTGAACGAAAACCTCGCGGGCGGCCGGCTCACCATCGACCTTGGCGCTCTCGCCGCTAACTGGCGCGCCATCGCCGCGCACATTCCGGCGCCGGTTGAAACGTCAGCGGTAGTGAAAGCCGATGGCTACGGCCTCGGCGTGGCGGAGGTCGGCTCGGCGCTCGCTGCCGCCGGCTGTCGCACATTCTTCGTTGCCCTTCCCGACGAAGGCTTGCGCCTGCGCACCGCTGCACCCGAGGCCGTGATCTACGTCCTCGCTGGCCTCCTCCCCGGCACCGCCGCTGCCGCAGACCTGCGTCCCGTCCTCAACTCCATGCCCGAAATCGAAGAATGGGCGATGGCAAAACGTGCAGGCAATCCAACCGGCTCGGCGATTCACGTCGACACCGGCATGAACCGGCTCGGCCTCAGTCTCGCTGAGGCGCGCACCCTCGCCGGTCGCACGGACCTTGTCGCGGCGCTCGCGCCATCGCTGGTGATGAGCCACCTCGTCATTTCGGAGGCGTGGAATGATGGGTTGAACACGACGCAGCTCTCGCGGTTCCGCGAGGTGCGCATGATGTTCCCCTCGGTTCCCGCATCGCTCGCCAACACCGCCGGCATTTTCCTCGGGCGGGATTATCACTTCGATCTCGTCCGCCCTGGGATCGGCATTTATGGCGCCACGCCCGGCCCCG
>JAYTZZ010000061.1:0-2156 GCA_043741595.1 Hyphomicrobiales bacterium
TTCTCGGTGTAGGCGGCTCCAGGCAAGATCACGTTGGCGCGATGCGCGCCAGCGTCGCCGTGACTGCCGACATACACAACGAAGGTATCGCCAAGCGCATTCATCGCGATCTCGTCGGCACCGAGGAGGAACAAGACGTCAAGCTCCTTGGTTGCGGCGGCGGCGATCATTCCGATGGTGTCGAGCCCGTTGTCGCGCGGCACCAAGCCGAGATCGAGCGCACCAACGCGCGAGGCGGCGGTGTGAAGCACCGCCAGGCCGTTCCAGCCCTCATCCCGCCCCTCGCCGCCAGCGAGCTTAGCCGCTATCGCCAGCAACTCCGGCCCATCGGCCCGTCCAAGCGCCCCCTGCCCGACCAGAATGAGCGGCCGCTTGGCGGCGGCGATCACTTTGCCAAACGCATGCTTCCCGGAAACCACCTCGGCGAACGCCGGCGGACCGGCGCCGAGGTATTCGTAGGGATAGGTCAAGTCGACCTGCTCGCCGAGGAGCCCGACTTTGAGATCGCCCTGGCGCCAGCGCTTGCGAATGCGGGCGTTGAGCACAGCCGCTTCGTGCCGGGGGTTCGAGCCGACGATCAGGATCGCGTCGGCCTGATCGATGCCGGCGATTGTCGGATTGAAGATGTAGCTCGCCCGCCCCCACGCTGGATTCAGCTTTTCGCCGCTACCCCGGCCATCCACATTCTTCACGCCAACCGCCACCATCAGTTCGCGAAGCGCAAACATCTCCTCGACGGTGGCGAGATCCCCGGCAACAGCGCCGATGCGTTCGACTGGCGCCGCTTTCATCTTGGCGGCAATCGCACTGAATGCTTCCGACCAGGTGGCGGGCTGCAGCTGTCCGTTCTTGCGGACGTAAGGGCGATCAAGCCGCTGGGTGCGGAGGCCGTCCCAGACAAAGCGCGACTTATCAGAGATCCACTCCTCGTTCACGGCCTCATTCAGCCGCGGCAGGATGCGCATGACCTCGCGGTCGCGCGTGTCGACGCGGATCGCCGAGCCGACCGCGTCCATGACGTCGATGGATTCGGTTTTCACCAGCTCCCACGGCCGTGCGTGGAATTCGTAGGGCTTCGAGGTGAGTGCGCCGACCGGACAGAGATCGATCACGTTGCCCTGAAGTTCCGACGACATGGCCTTCTCGAGATACGTCGTGATCTCCATGTCCTCGCCACGGCCGGTGGCGCCAAGATCCTCGACGCCGGCAACCTCAGCCGAGAAGCGGACGCAACGCGTGCAATGGATGCAGCGGGTCATCGTCGTCTTGACCAGCGGCCCGATGTACTTGTCCTCAACGGCGCGCTTGTTCTCCTTGTAGCGGCTGCCATCGACGCCGTAGGCCATCGCCTGATCCTGCAGATCGCATTCGCCGCCCTGATCGCAGATCGGGCAATCGAGCGGGTGATTGATGAGCAAGAACTCCATCACACCTTCGCGCGCCTTCTTCACCATCTTCGATTTGGTGAACATCTCCGGCGGCTCACCGTTCCGGCCAGGACGGAGATCGCGCACGCTCATGGCGCACGAAGCAACCGGCTTCGGCGGGCCACCCTTCACCTCGATGAGGCACATGCGGCAATTGCCGGCGATCGACAGGCGCTCGTGAAAACAGAAGCGCGGAATCTCGGCACCCGCCGCCTCGCACGCCTGCAGCAGCGTGTACTCCGCCGGAACGTCGATTTCCCTGTTGTCGACTTTTATGAGCGGCATGGGCTACTCCGCCACCTCCGCCATGAGCGGCTCGCCGACTGTCGGATGAGCGCGGTGATACGTATCGATCCGCCGCTCGATCTCCGGGCGAAAGTGAGCGATGAGGCCCTGAACCGGCCAAGCCGCAGCATCGCCAAGCGCGCAGATGGTGTGGCCCTCGACCTGGGTCGTGACCTCCAGCAGCATGTCGATCTCGCGCTTCTCGGCGCGTCCATCGGCCATGCGTTCCAGCACGCGCCACATCCAGCCTGTGCCTTCGCGGCAGGGAGTGCACTGACCGCAACTCTCGTGCTTGTAGAAGTAAGAGAGGCGCGAAATCGCACGAACGATGTCCGTCGACTTGTCCATGACGATGACGGCCGCGGTACCCAGGCCCGATCTGAGTTTACCGAGCGAGTCGAAGTCCATGATGAGGTCGTTGCAGAGCGAGGCCGGCAAGCAGCG
>JAYTZZ010000062.1:0-12051 GCA_043741595.1 Hyphomicrobiales bacterium
GCATTCCACCGATGAGCCCGACGCCGGATAAAGCACTTGCTGCGGCGTTGGCGCGAGGCGCCGAACTGACGCTGGCCGCCGTCCCCGACGGAATGGCCGGAAAGACGCTCGCCGATCTGCTGCGCGCCAGTGGCGGCGGACGCCTGCTCTTCGTCGCCCGCGATGGCCAGCGGTTGGCGGAGGTGCAGCGCGCCGTCGCCTTCTTTGCCCCCGAAATCGAGGCGTTGGAATTCCCGGCGTGGGACTGTCTGCCTTATGACCGCGTCTCGCCGCATGTGGCGGTGGTCGCCCGACGCATGGCGACGCTCGCCCGCCTAACTGAGCCGACGAAGCGCCCCCAGATTGTGCTGACCACGGTCAACGCTGCGCTGCAGCGCGTGCCGGAGCGTCGGCTCGTCGGCGCCGGCTCGGTGTCCGCGGTCGTTGGCGAAGACATCGCCATGGAAGACCTCGTCGATTGGCTGGAGACCAACGGATTCCTGCGCACGCCTACTGTGCGTGAGCCCGGCGAGTACGCTGTCCGCGGCGGCATCCTTGACCTGTTCGCGGCGGGAACTGACGAGCCCGTGCGCCTCGATTTCTTTGGGCAGACACTGGAGTCGATCCGCACCTTCGATCCCGACACACAGCGTACTATCGACAAGCGCCCGCGCATCGATTTGGTGCCGGTGAGCGAAATGGTGTTGTCGCGCGAGACCATCGCGCGCTTCCGCGAACGCTACCTCGCGCTCTTCGGCGCTGCCGATCGCGACGACCTTCTCTATCACGCGATCAGCGAGGGACGCCGCTACGTCGGCATGGAACATTGGCTGGCCTTGTTCGCCGAGCAATTGGAGACTCTGTTCGACCACGTGGGCGATGCGCCGGTGGTTCTCGACCACCTGGTGGATGAGGCGACGGCCGAGCGCCTGGACCAGATCGCCGATCATTATCAGTCCCGGCGAACCGCACTGGAAGTCGGCATGGCCGGAGGCGGCGCGCCTTATAAGCCGCTGCCGCCCGAGCGGCTTTACCTGACAAAACCGGAATGGGCGTCCCTGCTGCGGACGCAAAAGACGGCGCACCTGACACCCTTCGCTCAGCCCGAGAGCATCGCGATCATCGACGCCGGTGGCCGGAACGGCCGGAGCTTCGCGCCGGAGCGGAACGACGAGAACGTCAACGTCTTCGATGCAGCTATCACGCACATCGGCACGCTCACGAAAGCGGGCAAGCGGGTCATCGTCGCCTGCTGGAGCGAAGGCTCGCGCGACCGCATGGGGCAGGTGCTGGTCGATCACGGGCTGGTCCGGCTGAAGCCGGTTGCCTCGTGGCTGGAGGTGGAAAAACTCGACACGGACACTGTTGGCCTTGGCATTATCGGCCTCGAGGCGGGGTTCGAGACCGACAAGCTTGCCGTCATCGGCGAACAGGACATCCTCGGCGACCGGTTGGTGCGCCCGCATGCCAGGCGCCGTGCCTCGAATTATCTGTCCGACGTCACGGCGCTCGCCGAGGGCGATCTCGTCGTCCACATCGACCACGGCATCGCGCGCTTCAACGGCCTGAAGACCATCGAGGCGCTTGGCGCTCCGCACGATTGTCTGGAGCTCCTCTACGCCGGCGGCGACCGCGTCTATCTGCCGGTCGAGAACATCGAATTGCTCTCGCGCTACGGCTCGGAGGATGCCGAGGCTCAACTCGACAAGCTTGGCGGCGTCGCCTGGCAGGCGCGCAAGGCGCGCATGAAGAAACGCATCCGCGAGATGGCCGCGGCGCTGATCAAGGTGGCGGCGGCGCGGGCAACGAAGAGCGCGCCGGTACTGACTCCGCCTGATGGCGCCTACGACGAATTTGCCGCGCGCTTCCCCTACGAGGAGACTGAGGACCAGCAAACCGCAATCGACACGACGCTCGCCGATCTGGGCGCTGGACGGCCGATGGATCGCCTCATTTGCGGCGACGTCGGCTTTGGCAAGACCGAGGTTGCACTCCGCGCCGCGTTCGTGGCGGTGATGGGCGGCAAGCAGGTGGCGGTTGTCGTTCCGACCACGCTCCTGTCCCGGCAGCATTTCAAGACATTTTCGCAGCGTTTCGCCGGATTGCCGGTGAAGGTGGCGCAGGCCTCGCGCCTCGTCGGCGCGAAGGACATGGCCGCGGCCAAGGCGGGCATCGCCGACGGCACCGTCGATGTCATCGTCGGTACCCACGCGCTTCTCGGCAAGGCGATCAACTTCCGCGACCTCGGACTCCTCGTAGTCGACGAGGAGCAGCACTTCGGCGTCAAGCACAAGGAGCGGCTGAAGGAACTGAAGTCCGACGTGCATGTGCTAACGCTCTCGGCGACGCCGATCCCGCGGACGCTGCAACTGGCGCTGACTGGTGTGCGTGAGCTGTCGCTGATCACGACGCCGCCCATCGACAGGCTAGCGGTGCGCACGTTCATCTCGCCCTTCGACGGGCTGGTGGTGCGCGAGGCCCTGCTGCGCGAACGCTACCGGGGAGGGCAGATCTTCTACGTCGTGCCACGCATTAGCGACCTCGCCGAACGCCGCGCGTTCCTCGCTGAGCATGTGCCGGAAGTGAAGGTGGCGGTCGCCAACGGCCAGATGGCGGCGGGCGAACTCGAAGACATCATGACGGCCTTCTACGACGGCGCCTACGACGTGCTGCTGTCGACGTCGATCGTGGAATCGGGCCTCGACATTCCGACGGCGAATACCTTGATCGTGCACCGCTCGGAGATGTTCGGCTTGGCCCAACTCTACCAGTTGCGAGGGCGGGTAGGGCGCTCCAAGCAGCGCGCCTACGCGCTCTTCACAGTACCCGCCGACCGCACCTTGACCGGCACCGCAGAACGAAGGCTGAAGGTGCTCCAGGCATTGGATACGCTGGGTGCAGGGTTCCAGTTGGCGAGCCACGATCTCGACATTCGCGGCGCCGGCAACCTCCTCGGCGAGGAGCAATCGGGCCACATCCGCGAGGTCGGCTACGAGCTTTACCAGCAAATGCTGGAGGAGGCGGTTGCGTCGCTGAAATCGGGCGGCGACGGCGCCGACGAGGGCAGGTGGTCGCCGCAGATCACCGTAGGCACGGCGGTGATGATCCCCGAGACATACGTCGCCGACCTGCAGCTTCGCCTGTCCCTCTACAAGCGGCTGGCCGATCTCGACGACCAGCCTGCCATCGAAGCCTTCGCCGCCGAACTCATCGACCGGTTCGGGCCGCTGCCGGGGGAGGTTTCCCACCTTCTCGAGATCGTCGCGATAAAGGCACTATGCCGCAGGGCCAACGTAGAAAAGGTCGACGTCGGCCCGAAGGGGGCAGTGATCGCGTTCCGCGACAGCAGTTTCGTCAACCCCACCGGCCTGCTCCGCTGGCTGGCGGAAAAGGAGACCGACGCACGCGTCCGTCCCGACCAGACCGTGGTTTTCATCCGCGATTGGGGGGAAGTCGGTGGCCGCCTCAAGGGAACCAGCGGGATTCTCGGGATCCTCGTCCGGTTGGCCGGCGACGGCGCTAAGGTCGCGGCTTGATGCGAGGTGTGTTCACGCGAGCGTCGGCATCACCCTCGTCTCCGCCAAGTCGCCCCACTTGACCGAGCTGATGAGCCAAGCGGACGCCGCCTGTTATGCTGCCAAGAACGCGGGCCGCAACCGCGTCGCCGTATACGATCCCACCCATCATGGGCCGGAACGCCTGGCGCAGATCGCCTAAATTTTAGTTTGCTGAAACCGGCTGGGGCGCTGTGCCGGCTCGCTCGTCGGCCGCCTGGGTGATGGCACGGGCCAGCGCCTCGGCCGGATGCGCGCCCATGACCGCATATTTCTGATCGATGATGAAGCAAGGAACGCCGGTCACGCCGATACGATACGCATCCTCTATCGCGCCGGCGACCGCCTCGCGATCCTCATCGCCTGACAGGCGCTTGGCCGTGACCTCCGTGTCGAGCCCGACTGCGCCGGCAAGGGTGGCAAGGACCTCGATCGACCCGATGTCGAGCCCCTCGCTGAAATAGGCGGCGAACAGGCGTTCGACCATCGCGTCTTCCGCGCCCGTGGCCGCCGCCCAGCGGACCAGGCGATGCGCGTTGATGGTATTCGCGGACCGCGTGATGCGCTCGAAATAGTAGTCGACGCCCTCGGCATGACCGAAATCGGTCATGCGCTTGTGCGCCTCGTCCAGCGCTTCGAGGCTCCCAAACTTGCGGATGATGTAGTCGTTCCGGTCCATCCCTTCGGGTGGGATCGTCGGGTCAAGGCGATACGGCTGCCAGCGCACGGACACCCGGATTTCGGGGACGAACTCGATCGCCCGTTCCAATCGCCGCTTGCCGAGGTAGCACCACGGGCAGGCAACATCGGATACGACATCGATGGCTACGGCTGGCTGGATCATGGCGCCATCAGATAGGATGCAGGCCGTGCCGCTTCAACTCGCGGGCTTCGCCCACCACGTCGGCAGCGAATAGCCGGTAAGGGATGTGGTTTCCGGATGCTCGATCCGAGTCCACCGCGCCACCCATTGGTCGGGTAGATAGAAGAACGGGACAGTGTAGAAACCCGAGATCAGCACCCGATCGTAGGCACGAACGGCGGCGACGAAATCCTCGCGTGTCGCCGCGGAGAGCATTGCCTGGATCAGGGCGTCGATTGCCGGTTCCTTCGCACCGGGATAGTTGAAGGAACCCTCGGCGTCGGCGACCTTTGAACTCCAGCGGTTGATCTGTTCATTGCCCGGCGAGAGCGACGAGGGCCACGTATTGCGCACCATGTCGTAGTCAAACGTCTTCCGGCGAAGCTGGAACTGCGTCGAGTCCACGGTTCGGATCGTTGACGCGATGCCGATACGCTCCAGTGTGCGCTGGTATGCAAGGCCGACCTTTTCGTCTTCCGGGGTCGTGACCAGAATCTCGAATGCGAAGGGCGCACCGCTGGCGACGTTGACCATCTTGTTGTTGCGGAGTTCGTAGCCCGCGGCCTTCAGGCTGTCCACGGCCTGTCGAAGCACGGCACGGTCGCCGGCCGCCACGTTTGAATCGACCGACTTGTAGGTGCCAGCCATCACGTCGTCGGCTACGACGCCCGGGAAGGGGGCAAGCAGCGCCCTCTCCTTGTCGCTCGTCGGCTTGCCGATCGAGGAAAGCTCGGAGTCGTTGAAGAAGCCGTTGGCGCGTACGAACGCGCCGTAATAGAGATTCTTGTTGATCCAGTCGAAGTCGAGCAGGCTGGCGAGTGCGCGCCGCACACGTACATCGGCGAAGATCGGCCGGCGCGTGTTGAAGGTGAAGCCCTGCATGCCTTTCGGCGAGCCAGTCTTGAAGGTCTCCTTGACGACGCGCCCATCGGTAACCGCTGGAAAATCGTAGTTGGCGTTCCACGCTGAGGGATCGCCTTCCGGCTGAACGTCGTAGAGGCCCTTCTTGAATGCCTCGAACATGGTGTTGGCGTCGCGGTAGTAGTCGACACGGATTTCGTCGTAGTTATCGACGCCGCGCTTGATCGGAAGGTCCTTGCCCCAATAGTCCGGGTTGCGTTTGTAGACGGTGTAGTCCGGCGCGTGGACCTCGGACAGAATGTAGGGGCCGCTGCCGATGATCGGCGTCAGCGTCGACTTTTCGAACGTTTCAGGATTGATCGCGTGTTTCGGCAGGATCGGCATGAGGCCGAGAATCAGCGGCAGCTCGCGATCCTTGGCTTTTGCGATGGTGAAACGAACACCCCGTTCGCCGACTCGCTCGACGCTGTCGATCTTGCCGTAGGTGGCGGCGTAGTTTGGCCGCCCCTTGTCACGGAGAATCTCCATCGTGAAGATGACATCATCGACCGTAACCGGCTGACCGTCTGAGAACCTGGCGTTCGGGTTAAGGGTGAACTCGACCCAGCTGCGGTCGGGCGGGGTCTCCACGGTCTCGGCGAGGAGTCCGTAGAGTGTGAAGGGTTCGTCCGCGTTGCGGGAGAGCAGCGTCTCGAAAACCAGATTGCCGAACACCGGATCGGCCAGTCCCCGTGCGGAAGTCGTGCCGCCCTGAACGATGAACGAGTTCAGGCTGTCGAACGTGCCGACGACACCATAGGTAATTTTGCCGCCCTTCGGCGCATCCGGATTGGCATAGGGCAGGTGATCGAAATTAGCCGGAAGCGCCGGCTCGCCGATGATGGCGATCCCGTGCATCGGAGTGGCGGCGGCCAACTGCGGCACCAGGCCGAGGCCAAGGGTGGCTGCCACAGCGGCTGCAAGCGGGCGGCGAAGCGCAATCGACAAGATCATCGCGGTCATAGCGTTTGTCTCGGAATCCCCTGAGGCGCGCCGGCGGATGTGAACCGGGCTCGGCCGTTAACTTAGCATACCGATAGGGGGATGAACCGGCGCAAGGGCCAGACCGAAGTGCTGGAAATCGTTCATTGGCCGGGCTAAGCATGGTGCAATCGTGGCCACCATCCCGCCGCATTTGACGGCCAAAGCGCGGGATGCGTCGGGCGCTTGAGGAAGAGGCCCGCGTGAAGGGTCGGCAACCGTTTTCGTCCAGGACCGCCGAACGCGGCTTGGCACCAGTTGGGGATGACGCTCAATGGCTTATTTGGGGTTTGAACGTGCGTTGCGTGGCTGCCTTCCGGCCATGCTCGCAGCGACAATCATCGTGCCGACGATGGCTGTCGCACAACAGGCGGCAGACACGCCGCTGTGGACCAAGACCTGCACGCCCAATCCCAACAATGCCAAGGAACAGCGCTGCAACACCGGGCAAGAGGTCTGGCTGAATCAGGATGGTTCGGCGCGGGCATCACTCGGCGTGGAAGTGAAGCCCGACAAGAAGATTGGCATCGCCGGCTTCGTGCCGCTTGGGTTCATGATCCCGACGGGCGTGATTCTCGCGGTCGACGGCGAAAAGAAGGGCGTCGCCCAGTTCATGCAGTGCACCCCGCCGCTGCAGGATATTCCCCCGGGCTGCTTCATCGCCACCGAGGTCAACGAAGAGTTCATTGCCAGCATGCGCAAGGGCAACAAGCTCGCGCTCGTGCTGACCAACGGCGCCAATCAGCAACTTCCGATCGAGATGTCGCTGGTCGGCTTCGCCAAGGCCTATGATGGCGAGGGATTGGATCCCGTCGCCGCGCGTGCGCAGCAGGTTGAGAAGAGCAAGCAATTCCAGGAGGCCGCGAAGGCCGCCGCCCAGCGGATGATCGATAAACAGCGTCAGGAGACCGGTCAGGCTCCGGCACCTACTCCGCAATAGCGCGCAAGTCGCGTTGTCTTTTTGAAAGGTGCGGGCCTCGAGCCCTCGCTTTTTGTTTGCGACCGAGCTAGTTCAGGTCGCGGTCGCGGGCGACATAAATATCGCCTTCGCGACCGAGGAAGAACTCGCTGATCTGCGGATGCCTGAGCGGCTCCCCCGATTCGTCGGGGAGCAGGTTCTGCTCGGAGACGTAGGCGATGTACTCGCTCTCGGCGTTCTCGGCGAGCAGATGATAGTAGGGCTGATCCTTCGCCGGACGTACGTCCTCAGGGATCGCCAGCCACCACTCCTCGGTGTTGTCGAACACCGGATCGACATCGAAGACGACGCCGCGAAACGGGAAAACCCGATGGCGGACGATCTGCCCGATAGTAAATTTCGCGACCCGTGCCCGGTCCATCATTGAGCGCTCCGGCCGCCCAGATTGGTATTTTCGCCTTAAGGCATGTTGACGGGGGGATGTCAAACCTAGCCGGCGGTCACAATTGACCGAATCCCGCGGAAACGTTACGGAGCCGCGGGCGGGCATGCGGGGCATGATGGCGCGGGCAGTGGCCGATTCGGCTTGCGCCTGCCGCAAGGGGGTGTTCCGCCGATGTCGCATCGCCCATGAGCGAGATCGTCACGCTTCTCGTTCCTTTTTTCGGCGTCATCCTCCTCGGCTACGGCGCCGGGTACTTCAAGTTCGTCAAGGCGGACCAACTCGCCGGCCTCGACTTCTTCGTTTTCTATCTGGCGCTGCCAGCGCTGTTCATTCAATTGATCGCCGCAAGCCCGCTGGCTTCGTTCGCTGGCTGGTCGTTCATCGGCACAACCACCTTTGCAACCTACTGCGCCTTTGCGATTGCATTCTCGATCGGCGCGCTCATCAACGGCGGACACGTCCCCGAAGCGACTGTGCAGGGCCTCGCCGGCTCATACTCGAACACCGCCTACCTTGCGCCGG
Source organism: Hyphomicrobiales bacterium (assembly GCA_043741595.1). GTDB lineage: Bacteria > Pseudomonadota > Alphaproteobacteria > Rhizobiales > Kaistiaceae > DASZQY01. The sequence goes on from JAYTZZ010000062.1 coordinate 8,163, forward strand.
CGCTGGTCATCGGCGCGTTCGGTTCCGCAGCAGCGGTGCCGATGGCGCTGATCTTTTCCTTCGACAGCGCCATGCTCTTCATCATCACGCCGCTGATGATGGCCCTCGGCGGTACGGTGCGGACCAACCCGGCAAAGCTGGCCGAGAGCATCGCGCGCCAGGTGTTCCTCAACCCGTTGATCATCGCGACCGCCGTGGGTCTCGCGGTTGCCGGCAGCGGCATCGAGATTCCGGCGGCTCTCAGCGCCGTGCTGTCGCTCGTCGCCGGCGCAGCGGCTCCGGGCGCGCTCTTCGTTCTTGGCGTGAATCTAGCGCTCCGTCCGGTCGCCCGCGTACCGCTGGAGGTGCCGATCATCGTCGCGGTGAAGCTCCTCGTCCATCCGCTGATCGTCTACCTGCTGCTGAGCTGGGTCGGCGGGTTCGATCCAATCTGGTTGCAGACGGCGGTGCTGATCGCCGCTCTCCCGCCGGCGGCAAATGTCGTCGCGCTGGCGCAGCAGTATGGGGTCTACGGTGAGCGGGCTTCGGCGGCACTGGTTTTCGGTACCGCGATTTCAGCCGTGACCGTGACCCTCGCCTTGGTAGCGCTCCTCCACGACGTGCTGCCGCTCGTACCTTTCCGCTAGCCTGCGGCAATCCCCTGACGCATCGCCAACTGGCGAAGGGCGGGGATGCGGTCGATGAGAAAAAGACCAAGACCGCGCAACGCCTGTGCCGGCAGAAAATCCGACAGCAGCGTGCGGTTCAGTGCATCCACGGCCACCGTGCGCGAAAGTATATCGACGCGACGGGCCCGGTCGTAGGCGGCGAGATGTTCGGGTGCACCGGGGTCGGCGATCGCTCCGGCAAGCGTCTCGCCGAGTGCCGCGACATCGCGATAGCCGAGGTTTAGCCCTTGGGCCCCGATCGGGGGGAAAAGATGCGCCGCCTCTCCGACCAGCATCGTGCGGTTCGCCGCAAAACGCCGCGCCGTCAAGCCGGACAACGGAAATACCTGCCGCGCTCCCTCGACAGAGACTGCGCCGAGGATCGATGCGGAACGTTCCTCGATCTCGGTGGCAATCGCCGCATCGGAAAGCGTAAGCCGGCGTTTGGATTCCTCCGGCCGGTCGACCCAGACGAGACTCGAGCGATTGCCGGCGAGCGGGACGAGGGTGAACGGCCCGTGTTCGGTGTGGAACTCCGTCGAGGTGTCGTGATGGGGAAGCATGTGGCGAAAATTGCAGACGAGCGCTGCCTGATCGTAGCTCCACGCGTCGATCTCGATGCCGGCGGACTCGCGCACTTTTGACCGCCGCCCATCGGCGGCGATCGCGAGGCGCGTCACCAGCGCATCACCGGTCGACAAAGTGACAACGAGGCTATCGTTGCCAATGGCGATCGACTCCGCCAGAGCGTCGATCCGCGCAATAGGACGCGCGGCGGCGGCGCGCTCCAGCGCGGCGATGAGCGTGGCATTAGCGACGTTGTGGCCGAACGCGGCAAGGCCGATCTCGCCCGCCTCGAAAGTAACCTCCGGTGCGCGAATGAGACGGCGTGTGCCGTCAATGATGCGCATCGTGCGGAGCGGCGCCGAGTCTTCCACGAGCTCCGGCCAGACACCGATGCGTTCGAGCAGCGCGACCGACCCGGCAAGGAGCGCCGAAGTGCGCTGGTCGGCGGGCGGGTTTGCCGGCGCGACGAGCGCCACGTCATGACCCTGATCGGCAAGCACCAGCGCCGCGGCGAGGCCCACGGGGCCGGCACCGACTACGGCGATGGTCGCCGCGGTCATTGGGCCCGAGCCGCCACGATCCGTGACGGTTCGGACCATTCGAGGAATTGGCCGGCGATCCACGAGCCGGCAAACATCGCGATGACGAACCAGTAGACGTCGCCCGGCACGAGGCCGAGGTCGGCGACGGAAGGGCCGGGGCAGAACCCGGACAGGCCCCAGCCGATGCCGAAAATGCCGGCGCCCACGACGAGCGGCGCGTCGACCTTGGTCCGGCTCGTCTTGATGAACGCCGGCGCGGCGATCGGCTTTGCCATGCGGAACCAGCGGTCGAGGCGAAGGCCGACAAGGCCGACCAGAACGCCACCGCCCATGACGAACGCGAGGCTGGGGTCCCAGCCGCCGGAGGGGATGGCGGCGATGTCGAGGAAATTCCAGATCTTCTGCGGGTCGGTCATGCGCGCGATCGAAAGGCCAATACCGAAGAGGATACCGCTGACGGCGGCTGAGAGGAGGGCGGTGAGGGAGCGGTTCATCAGACGACGTGCCTCACGATGAAGACGGTGATCATGGCGGTCGCCATGAAGGTGATGACGGCCACGAGCGAGCGGACCGAAAGGCGCGACAGGCCGCAGATGCCGTGGCCGGAGGTGCAGCCGCGCCCGACGCGGGTACCGATGCCGACCAGCAGCCCTGTGCCGACCAGCCAGACCGGTGTCAGTTCGATCACCGGCAGCGTCTTTGGAACTTCGGCGAAGAGGGTTGGCCCGAAGAGGAAGCCAAGATACGCCCCGACCGGCAGGCCGGCGAGGAACACGAACCGCCAGAGCTCATCGCCGCGACGAATGGGATAGATGCCGCCGGCAATGTTGGAGATTCCGGCGGTGCGACCGTTCACCACCCATAGCAGGGTGGCGGAGAGGCCGATGAGGAGGCCGCCAATGGTCGCGGAAAGCGGGGCGAAGTTTTGCATGATGCTGATTCCTAAAGCATTTCCAGAACAATATGGCGCGGCGCGGCTTCCCTGCAAGGAATGCGTGTCCAAGTTAGCCGGCGTGGCGCCAAAGTCTTGCCAGCGGCGGGCAGATGGGCGAAAGCATCATCCCGGCCCTCGATCAAGGGCCGTCGGGGCGATCTATCCATGAAGAATTGGAACGTCTGGGCGGTGCATCTCCTGACCGCGAGCGGCGCGGCGTTGTCCTTTGCCGCCGCCATCGCCGCCGGCCACAAGCAGTGGCAACTGGTGTTCCTTTTCCTCGGTATCGCCATGATCGTCGATGGCATCGACGGGCCGATCGCGCGGCGGCTCAACGTCACCGGCCGCGTGCCCTGGTTTGACGGAGCGATCCTTGATCTCGTCGTCGACTACACGACCTACGTGCTCATCCCGGCGCTAGTGCTGGCCGAGAGCGGACTGCTCACCGAGCCCTACGTCGCCGCAATCGCCGGCATCGTCGTCGTAGTCGTTGGCGCGCTCTATTTCGCCGACAAGCGCATGAAGACGCCGGAGGATGCGTTTCGCGGCTTCCCGGCTGTGTGGAACGCGGTTGTGTTCCAGCTCATGGTCTACAAGTTCCCCGAGCCGGTGACGCTGCTCGTCATCGCGGCATTCGCCGTGCTGACATTCCTGCCGGTCGAGTTCGTCCATCCCATCCGCGTGAAACAGTTCCGGTCGCTAACGCTGGCGATGGCCGCGTTGTGGTCGATCCTTGCAATCGTGTCGCTCGCCGCCAATCTAGACCCCGGTCCGCTAGTGGTGGCCGCATTTGGCCTCTCCAGCCTCTACTTCGCGGTGATCGGCGTCGTCCTGCAGCTCATGCGGCGGCAATCAGCCTGAGGGAATAGTCCATGCTGTTTATCGACTGGATCACCGATCCGGCCATCATCGCCAGCCTCGTCACGCTCACGGTCCTCGAGATCGTCCTCGGCATCGACAACATCGTTTTCATCTCCGTCATCGTTGGCAAATTGCCGGAAGAGCAGGCCAAGCGCGCGCGGCAGATTGGCCTCGCGCTGGCGCTCATCTTCCGTATTGCACTGCTGTCGGTGCTCTTCGCTCTGGTCGGTTTGACCGCACCAGTGTTCGAAGTCTTCGGCCACGGCTTTTCGTGGCGTGACCTGGTGCTGCTGGCGGGCGGCCTCTTCCTGCTCGTCAAGGCGACGCAGGAAATCCAC
>JAYTZZ010000063.1:0-5193 GCA_043741595.1 Hyphomicrobiales bacterium
GAGCCAGGATGATTGTTGAATGCTACGCACGGGCTGATCACATCGAGGAAAGCGATGCCCCGATGCTCGATCGCGCCCTTGATTAGCGGCACGAGCTGCTGCTTGTCGCCGGAGAAACTCCGCCCGACATAGGTCGCGCCCAGCAGGATCGCCAGCGACACGAGATCGATCGGCTCGTCGGTGTTGCCGACGCCGCCCTTCGAGGTCGAGCCTGCATCGGCGGTCGCTGAAAACTGGCCCTTGGTCAGTCCGTACACGCCGTTGTTCTCGACGATGTAGACCATCTTGACGCCGCGGCGCAGGCAATGGGCGAAGTGTCCGAGGCCAATCGAGGCCGAATCGCCATCGCCAGAGACACCGAGATAGATGAGGTCGCGGTTGGCGAGACTGGCTCCGGTCGCAACCGTTGGCATCCGCCCATGCACGCTGTTGAAGCCGTGACTTTGCCCAAGAAAATAGGTCGGCGTTTTCGACGAGCAGCCGATCCCCGACATCTTGGCTACCCGATGCGGCGGCAGATCGAGTTCGAAGCACGCCTGAATGATCGCGGATGATATGGAATCGTGGCCGCACCCGGCGCAGAGCGTCGATACCGAACCTTCATAATCGCGATGCGTCAAGCCGAGCTTGTTCTTCGGCAGGTCGGGGTGGTGGAACTTCGGCTTGATGACGTAGGTCATTCCGCGGCGTCCTTTTGCGTCAGCCCGGCCAGCGTCCGCCACCGTTCAGCAATCGCCTGCCTGATGAAGCGGGCTGTGATCGGCGTGCCGTCGTAGTGCAGGATCTTGATGAGCCGCGCCGGATCGAGTTCGCACTCGTTGATGAGGAGCGCGCGAAGCTGGGCGTCGCGGTTCTGCTCGACAACGAAAACGCGTTCGTGCGCCAGAACGAAATCTTCAACGGCGTCGGCGAACGGAAAGGCGCGGATGCGCAGCATGTCGAGGTGAATGCCTTCAGCGGCGAGACCCTCGAGCGCCTCGTGCATCGAAGGCGTGGTCGAGCCGTAGTAGATGACGCCATAGCGCGTCGGTTGCTGTGCCTTCTTCTCGATCGGCGCCGGAACCATTCCCTTCGCCGTCTCGAACTTCTTGAGCAACCGCTCCATGTTGTCGACGTAGTCGGCGCCCTCCTCGCTGTATCGGGCATAGCGATTTCGCGACGTGCCGCGCGTGAAGAACGCGCCCTTGCTCGCGTGCGTGCCTGGGACCGTCCGATAGGTGAGACCATCGTCGTCAACGTCGAGATAGCGCCCGAACTCGCGCCCCGCCTCAAGCTCCTCAGCCGTCAGCACCTTGCCGCGGTCGAAATGCCTGCTGTCGTCCCAGGCAAGCGGCTTGCACAGCCACTCGTTCATGCCGATGTCGAGGTCCATCATGACGAAGATCGGAGTTTGCAGCCGGTCGGCGAGGTCGAACGATAGTGCCGAAAACTCGAAGCACTCGCGCGGGTCTTCTGGAAGGAGGAGCACGTGCTTGGTGTCCCCGTGCGAGGCGTACGCGACGGACAGGATGTCCGATTGCTGCGTCCGCGTCGGCATGCCGGTCGACGGTCCGCCGCGCTGCACGTCGAAAATCACCGCCGGAATCTCGGCGAAATAGGCAAGACCGAGGAATTCCTGCATCAGCGAGATGCCGGGTCCGGCCGTGGCCGTGAACGCCCGCGCCCCGTTCCAGGTCGCGCCGATCACCATGCCGATAGCGGCGAGCTCGTCCTCAGCTTGTACGATCGCGTACCGGTTCTTGCCCGTGATCGGATCGACGCGGAACTTGCGACAATGCTTGGCGAACGCCTCGGCCAGCGAGGTCGACGGCGTGATCGGGTACCAGGCGGCAACGGTCGCACCGCCATAAACGGCACCGAGGCCGGCGGCATTGTTGCCTTCGATGAATATGCGGTCGCCGACCGCGTCGGCCCGCTTAACCTTGAGGTTGATCGTCCCAAGTTCCGCCCGCGCGCGTTCGCGCCCCATGCCGAGCGCTTCGATGTTCGGCGGGATCAGTTTGTCCTTGCCCTTGAATTGCTCGCCGATCAGCGTCTCGACCTCCTTGAAGTCGATGCCGAGGATTTCGGTGAGAGCTCCAAGATAGATGATGTTTTTGAAGAGCTGCCGCTGGCGCGGATCTTTGTAGCGGGCGTTCGAGATCGCCGTCAGCGGCATGCCGATCGCAGTGATATCGTCACGAAACTTGGATGGCGGCATTGGCCGCGTCGAATCGTAGAAGAGATAGCCGCCGGGTTCGATCTCGGCGACATCCTGGGTCCACGTCTGTGGATTCATGGCAACCATCAGGTCGACGCCACCGCGCCGGCCGATATGTCCTGCTTCCGAGACACGCACTTCATACCACGTCGGCAGGCCCTGGATGTTCGACGGGAAGATGTTGCGCGAGGCAACCGGTACGCCCATGCGGAGAATGGAGCGCGCGAACAGGCGGTTGGCAGATGCCGATCCCGAACCGTTGACGTTGGCGAATTTCACGACGAAATCGTTGACGCGAATGCCGCTCGCCACCGCGACGTTCGGCAGGGGTGCGTTCATGATGGGCGGAACCCGTTCATCAGTAGCATCCGCTCCGGCCGGCCGCGTGCGTCATGTCGAGCAGGAACTTCTGCATGTCCCACGCCCCCGTCGGGCAGCGCTCAGCGCAAAGGCCACAGTGCAGGCAGAGGTCCTCATCCTTGGCCATGATCCGGCCCGTTTTCAAAACACTGGAGATGTAGAGGTCCTGCGTCAGGTTTCCAGCCGGCGCCATCAATCGGGTGCGGAGTTCTGTTTCCTCGCTGTTTTCCGTGAAGGTGATGCAGTCCATCGGGCAGATGTCGACGCAGGCGTCGCACTCGATGCAAAGCGGCGTTTCGAACACCGTCTGGACGTCGCAGTTCAGGCAGCGCTGGGCTTCCTCGAAACCGACGAGCCTGTCGAAGCCCAGTTCCACCTCTGCCTTGACGTCCGCGAGCGCGATCTTCTGCTCGCGGAGCGGGACCTTCCTCCGCTGCTCGAGCGTGATGTCGCTGTCGTAACTCCACTCGTGGATGCCCATCTTCTGGCTGATCAGCGTCACATGCGGTGGCGGGCGCTGATGCACATCCGCCTGTTGGCAATGCTTGTCGATGGAGATCGCCGCCGCGTGCCCGTGCGCCACTGCCCAGATGATGTTCTTCGGGCCGAACGCCGAGTCGCCGCCGAAGAACACGCTCGGGATGGTCGACTGGTGCGTCACCGCATCGACCTTTGGCATGCCCCATTTGTCGAACTCGAGGCCCAGGTCGCGCTCGATCCACGGAAACGCATTCTCCTGACCGATCGCGATCAGAACGTCGTCGCACTCGAAATGGACGTCGGGCTCCCCGGTCGGCTCCAACCGCCGCCGTCCCTTGTCGTCGGTGTGGCTGGCGACCTTCTCGAAGAGAACGCCGGTCAGTCTCCCCTCGGTGTGGGTGAATTCCTTGGGCACGAGGTAGTTCAGGATCGGGATGCCCTCGTGCATCGCGTCCTCTTTCTCCCAGGGCGATGCTTTCATCTCCTCGAAGCCGGAGCGGACGATTACTTTTACGTCGCTCCCGCCGAGGCGCCGCGAGGTCCGGCAGCAATCCATTGCCGTGTTGCCGCCGCCGAGCACGATGACGCGGCGGCCGATCTTGTCGACATGTTCGAAGGAGACGCTGGAGAGCCAATCAATGCCGATATGGATGTTGGCCGAGGCCTGGGTTCGTCCCGGAATCTGGAGGTCGCGTCCGCGTGGTGCGCCGGTGCCGACGAAAATCGCGTCGAAGCCCTCGTCGATGACAGCTCCAAGGCTATCGACGCGCTTGCCGAAGCGCGTCTCTATCCCTCCCATCTCGATGATGTAGCCGACTTCCTCGTCGATGACTGCCTCGGGCAGGCGGAAGCGGGGGATCTGGCTGCGGATCATCCCACCGCCGCGCGTATCCGAATCGATCAGCGTCAGTTGGTAGCCGAGCGGCGCGAGGTCGCGCGCCACCGTCAGCGATGCGGGTCCGGCGCCGATCAGCGCAACGCGCTTCTCGTTAGGCGCGCCGGCATGAGGCATTCGAGCGGTGACATCTTCCTTGTTGTCGGCGGCGACACGCTTCAGACGGCAAATCGCCACCGGCTGATCTTCGACGCGTCCGCGCCTGCACGCCGGTTCGCACGGCCGGTCGCACGTCCGACCGAGGATTCCCGGAAAGACGTTCGAGTACCAGTTGACCATGTAGGCATCGCCGTAGCGCCCGGCCGCGATCAAACGAATGTACTCGGGCACGGGTGTGTGCGCCGGGCACGCCCACTGACAGTCGACTACCTTGTGGAAGTAGTCCGGATTGCCGATGTCGGTCGGGCGCATGGCCAAACGACCTGCTGCACGCTTCCTCGACGGATCGCTGGTCGACCCCTCGCCCGAACCTTCGTCAGTGATCGTCAATCTCTTCTGCCTCTAAACGGGCAATTTGGCGCTTCCCGGCGGCAATGTCGCAAAAATTGACCTTTTAATAAAGACGAGAAGATCAATTCCTGATGAAAAATTTGTATACTCGAGGCGGGGTTTCTCCCTTTAAACTCAAGGTATTGGGGTCAATCACAACTTGGGCTCGCCCACGATGTTGGACAAATCGCTTCAACCCACCGCGACGAGCTCAAGCGGGCGCAAATCAGTGCAGGAATCACCGGGCAGGAATTGCGGCTGAAAGACTATGTCGCGGGGCGGCTGGTGCGCGTCGGGGCCACTGGACATTCGTTCGAACAGACACGTAATGGCGACCCGCGCAATCTCCTCCATCGGCTGGGCGGCAGTGGTAACGCGCGGGCGAACCAATCCGCTCCAAGGCACATCGTCGATGCCGACCAGCGACACGTCGGCCGGGCAGCGGAACCCAAGATCCAGGATTGCCTGCAACGCACCCAACGCCGTCACGTTGTTGGCTCCGATGATTGCTGTCGGCCGATCGGGACGAGTCATCAAAGGCTTGGTCAGCTCGTAAGCGAGCTCACCGCCATAGTTGCCCGTAACGCATAGCGAAGGATCCACCGGCATCCCCGCTTCTTTCATCGTCTCGACAAAAGCAGCCAATCGCTCCTCCGACGTCCAAAGACCAACTCTATGCAACGCCTGTTCTCAGAGGCGTCATCCGTGGCGAGCAGGTTCAGCCGATCCAGGAGCTCACGCCACTCCGTAACGTTGCGGTCGATGTCGC
>JAYTZZ010000064.1:0-5186 GCA_043741595.1 Hyphomicrobiales bacterium
GCGGAAGGCACTCGCGTCTTTTTTGAGGACGTTTTCGCCGATCCAGGCGCGGAACGAGTCGCGGTCCTTGGCGATCGCGTCCCACGCCTTGTAGAAGGCGTTGGCGCGCTTGTAGTAGCCGTGGGAATACGACGGGAACGCGCCGCCCGGCACCTCGGCGATCGCGGTCACCGTCCACGACGGCAGGATCACGGCATTGCGGCTGCGCTCGCCGAGTTCGTCTACGATCTCCTCGACAGTGACGATCGACCGCTTGGCAGCGAGTACCGCTTCCTTCTGCACGCCGACGATGCCTTCGAGCAGCACATTGCCGTCGCGGTCGGCGCGGAGTGCATGAATGACCGTCACGTCCGGGCGGATCGCCGGCACCGCCGCCAGCACCTCGCCGGTGTACGGACAGGCGACCGAGCGGATGTTCGGGTTGACGTTGGTAAGGTCGACGCCCTTGTAGCCGCGGAACACTGCGAACGGCAGACTTGCGGCGCCGGCGTCGTAGGCGTTCGCCATCGCCGCGTGCGAATGCTCCTCGATTTCGAGCGGGTTCGGCCAGCCGTTCTCGACCGCGTCGCGCAGCCTGTACAGCGAGCCGACACCCGGATTGCCGCCCCACGAGAAAGTCAGCTTGTCGGCGGCGCCCACGCCGATAAGTTGGTCGTAGATGAGATCGGGCGTCATCCTGATGAGCTTCAAATGCTTGCGCCCCTGCCGGATCACTTCGTGCCCGGCGGCGAACGGAATGAGATGGGTGAAGCCCTCCATGGCGACGGTATCGCCGTCATGGAGGTTCGCAGCGATCGCGTCGTGCAGGGAAAGAAACTCGGCCATCAAATACTCTCGCTTGCGAAGGAAATCGTCGTCATTTCAACTCGTCTCCGAGAACTTCGCGCGCCCAGCGCATCGCGGCATTGCCCGCCGGCACGCCGGCATAGACCGCCGCCTGCCGGATGAGTGCACCGAGTTCTGCTGCCGTCACGCCATTCTTGATCGCCGGTCGGACATGCAACTTGAATTCGTCCTCCCGGTGGAGCGCTATCATCATTGCGAGCGTCAGCAGCGAGCGAGTCTTGCGCGGCAGCGTCGGGTCGCCCCAGATCTCACCCCAGGCCATGCGCGTGATGAAGTCCTGCCACGGCGCGCCGAATGCACCGGCATTTGCGAGTGCGTCGTCGACGTACTTCCCGCCGAGAACTTCCTTGCGGATCGAGAGCCCCGTCTCGAATGGACTGCTCTCTTCCGCTTTCCGCGCATCCTTGCCGCCGAGAAACGCGAGTATCTTTTCGGCAACGGCGTCCGGGCGCTCCACGGATACGAGGTGCGCGACGTTCGCCAGCACCACCAGCTCGGCGCCGGGAATCGCGGCGCGCAGTGCTTCGGCCATCGCCGGTGTCGCGACTGGATCCTCGGCGCCGGCCATCACGAGTGTCGGCGCGGCGATGCTCTTCACCCGCTCGCGCAAATCCGCAGCGGCGAGCGCCTCGCAACAGCGGGCATAACCCGCCCGATCGACGCCGAGAAAACCTCGCCGCACGCGCTCGACCTGCTCCGGTGCCTGCTTCCGGAAGGCTTCCGTGAACCAGCGTAGGATGATCGCATCGACGACGCTCGCTGGACCTTCGGCGCGGACAACATTGGCGCGGTTGTGCCAGAACTCCGGCGGCGGTAGCTGCGCGGCGGTGGCGATCAGCACAAGACTGGTGACCCGCTCCGGGCGCCGCGTGGCAAGCGCCTGTGCCGTCAGTCCGCCGAGCGACAACCCAGCGACATGCACTTTGGCGATGTTCAGACCGTCGAGAACCGCGACAAGATCGTCGGCGAGATCATCGATGCTAACCGCCTTATCCGCCGAGGCGGAACGGCCGTGACCGCGCGTGTCGTAGCGTAACGTGCGGTAGCTACCTGCGAGTGCCGATACGACGCCGTCCCACATCTCAAGCGTGGAGCCCAGCGAATTGGAGAACGCCACGACTGGCGCGCCCTCTGGACCCATCACCTCGCAGAATAGCTCCACGCCGTTAGCGTTGATAGTCGGCATGGGTTCAGCGTCCTTTGCTCTTGGCAGGCGGGCGGGGCGCGGTACCATCCGCCAGCAGACGGTCCGTCATAGCGGCGGCGGCGTTGATCGCCGGCCTCAGGTTGAAGGCGGCGTTCAGCGCGGCTTTGGGCAGATTCTTGTCCTTCGTCAGCACTTCCCGCAGCGACAGCCCGGTAGCCCGCACCGTGTCGGCGGCCTTTTCGACTATGCGATGCGCGGCGTCCCGGCCGATTTTTGGCGCCAACGCTGAAGAGACGGCGTCAGCGAAGAGAAGCCCGTGGGTCAGGTCGAGATTGGCGCGCATGCGCGCCTTGTTGACCGTGAGACCCTCGGCGATGCGCCGCGCTTCTCGCAGCGCGCCGGAGGCGAGGCCGAAGAGTTGGGGCAGGGCGTGCCACTCGGCGTGCCATGCACCGGCCGGGCGCTGGTCGGCGGCAACCATGGCGTCAAGAAGTGTGACGACATGGCCCTTGGCCGCGCTATGAGCGGCGAGGATGACGGTCGCCGATATCGGATTCCGTTTATGGGGCATGGCCGAAGAGCCGCCGCGGCCCGGGACGTGCGGCTCGGCGACTTCGCCGACTTCCGTGGAGGCAAGGTGCACCACGTCGGTTGCCATCTTGCCGACCGCGCCGATCAGAATGGCAAGCCATGCGCCGGTCGCCGCGAAAGGGCTGCGACCGACGTGCCAGGCGATCGGCGGCACACCCAGTCCGAGCGCGTCGGCGAAGCCTGACAGAACGATCGGCGCGTCCTTGCCGAGGACGGCCAGTGTGCCAACAGGTCCGCCAAGGGAGGCGGCGAGCGCCCGCTCGCGGACGCGCGGCAACTCCGCCGCGGCTTCGGCAACACCGGCAAGCCACACCGCCACCGCGTAGCCGAAGGTGATCGGCGCAGCGTGCTGGCCATAGCTCCGTCCCACCATCGGTGTAGCACGGTGCGCCATCGCCAGTCTGCGGAGGCCGGTGATGATGGCGGCGATTTCGAACTCGATCAGGTCGAGACCATCGCGCATCTGCAGGACCGTTGCGGTGTCGAGGATGTCCTGGCTGGTGGCGCCGTAGTGGAAATAGCCACGAAGATTAGCCGGCAGCCTTGCCTGGACTGCGTTGACAAACGGGATGGTGAGCACACCGGCGTCCCCTGCTTGGGTTCCGATCGCAGTGAGGTCGAGATCGTCCGCTGTGACTTTCCCGATCGCGGCCGCGAGCTCTTTCGGCGCTAGACCTACACGAGCTTGCGCCCCGGCTAGGGCGGCCTCGACGTGCAACATCGCCTCGATCCGGGCCCGGTCAGAGAACACCGTGCGCATCTTCGCGGTGGCAAAGAGGGGGCCAGTCAGTTCCGAGTCGAGCGCCGAAAAGGTCATCGTTTCCTGCTAGTGGGTTGAGGGGCTGTCGTCGAACGGTAGTCCGACATAGTTCTCGGCCAGCGTCGTCATCGCCGCCTCGGAACCCGTGAGGTAGTCGAGTTCTGCGATCTGCCGCCGCCGGTCATACGGCGAATCCGCCGCGTTCAGGTGTAGCATCGTCGTCATCCACCACGAAAACCGCTGTGCCTTCCACACCCGGCGCAGGCAGCGTTCCGAATAGGCCGCAAGCAGGGCATCGTTCCCGTCGCGGTAGTGCGCCGCCAGCCCCTCGGCGAGGGCGCGAACGTCGGCCACCGCAAGGTTCATACCCTTCGCCCCAGTCGGAGGAACGATGTGCGCCGCGTCGCCGGCGAGATAGAGCCGGCCGTACTGCATCGGCTCGACGACGAAGCTCCGCATCGGCGTGATGCCCTTCTGCAGGATAGGCCCCTCAGGTACGCGAAATGCGCCGTCCGCAGTTGCCGTCCGCTGTTGCAGTTCGTCCCAGATGCGATCGTCCGACCAGTTGGCGACGTCCTCGTTTGGATCGCATTGGAGGTAGAGGCGCGAGATCGTCGGCGAGCGCATCGACAGCAGCGCGAAACCGCGCTCATGGTGAGCGTAGATCAGTTCGTGCGATGCAGGGATTGATTCCGCCAGGATTCCGAGCCACGCGAACGGATACTCCCGCTCATAGGCTGTGATGGCGCCGGCCGGGATGCTGTCCCGGCTGATGCCGTGAAACCCGTCACAGCCCGCGATGAAATCACAGGCGATCTCGTTTGCTTTCCCGTCCACCTGGTAGCTGATGCTTGGCTGCGCTCCATCAAATTCATGGAGCGCGACGTCGGTGACCTCGAAGGTGACAGTCCCGCCGTCATCGAGACGGGCGGTGATCATGTCCTTCACCACTTCGTGTTGCCCATAGACGGTGATGCGCTTGCCACTGGTGAGCCTCGGAAAATCGATGCGGTGGCCGGTCCCGCCGAACCGAATCTCGACTCCGTCATGGGCGAGTCCCTCACGGCTCATGCGCTCGCCAAGCCCGGTCGCGTTGAGGAGATCGACGGTGCCTTGTTCGAGCACCCCGGCGCGGATGCGGTTCTCCACGTAGTCGCGGCTCCGGTCCTCGAGCACCACACTCTCGATCCCCTCACGCGCAAGCAGATGGGAGAGGAGGAGGCCCGCTGGACCTGCTCCGACAATTCCTACCTGGGTGCGCACGCTCGTCACACCAACCTCGCCTAGAACGGATAGTGCATCGGTTCGGTCTGGATGGTGATCCAGCGGGTTTCTGTGAACTCGTCGATTGCCGCCTTGCCACCGAAGCGGCCGTAGCCGCTCGCCTTGGTGCCGCCGAAAGGCATCTGCGCCTCGTCGTGCACGGTTGGCCCGTTGATGTGACAGATGCCGGACTCGATTTGCTTTGCGACCCGCAGGCCCCGGCCGATGTCCTTTGTGTAGACCGAGGCGGAGAGCCCATACTCGGTGTCGTTGGCGACGCGGATCGCTTCCGCTTCACCGTCGACGCGGATGACCGAGACAACAGGCCCGAACGACTCCTCCTCGAAGATGCGCATCGCCGGCGTAACTCGGTCGACAACTGTCGCCTTCATCACCGCTGTATCCGACGGTCCGCCGGCAATAACCTTGGCGCCCTTGGCGGTAGCGTCCTTAATAAGTTCGCCGACGCGCCGGACGGCGGCGACGCTGATGCATGCGCCTAGCACAACGTGTCCGCGCGGGTCGCCCGCCGGCAGGCTGGAAGCCCGCGCTGCAAACTTTTCGAGGAAGGCGTCGGCC
>JAYTZZ010000065.1:0-5177 GCA_043741595.1 Hyphomicrobiales bacterium
CGTTCGCTTGTCTGCGCTTCGCTGGCTTGGTGGCAATTGCGAGGGGCCTGAACCCGATCCCATTCCGAACTCGGCCGTTAAACTCCTCCGCGCCAATGATACTTCGTCTTAAGACGCGGGAAAGTAGGTCGCTGCCAGGCCTGCCAAGCGCAGACAGAAATTCCCCGGGTCAAGCCCGAGGACATGGTTTCTTCGAACCTTCTCGATCACGATATCCGATATGAAAATGCCGCCCTTCGGGGCGGCGTTTTTGTTTGTGGCGGGGCGGCTCGCCAACTCAATGATTGATGCAAGAAACTGGGCGCCGACAGACTGGCTTGACGAGCCCATGGTCGTTGTATAACAAGAATGTTATGGAAGTAATTGGTTATACACAGGGCCGCGATAACCTCGACGCAATCTTCTCCGCGCTGGCCGATCCGACGCGGCGAGCGATCCTGTCACGGCTTGCCGCGGGCGAGGCATCGGTGAATGAGATTGCGGCGCCGTTTGAGATGAGCCAACCGGCGGTGTCGCGACATCTCAAGGTGCTGGAACAGGCGGGATTGATCGAGCGCGATATCGACCGGCAGCGAAGGCCAGCGCGGCTCAAAGCCGAGCCGATGGCGGCGGCGGTGGGTTGGCTCGAAGAGTTTAAGCAATTTTGGTCGGCGAGTTTCGATCAGCTCGATGGCTTGCTGGATGAGTTGAAGAAGCGCGGGAAAAAGGGCGCCAAGAAATGAGCGATCTGCCAACTTATGTGTTGGAACGCGTGTTCGATGCGCCGCGCGCGCTGGTATGGAAGACTTGGACCGATCCGAAGCTGTTGTCCCGCTGGTATGGACCGAACGTTGAGACGATCGTCCATCGCCTCGATCTGAAGCCTCGCGGCTTGTGGCTTGTCGAAATGCAGTGGAGCGGCAAGTCTAGCTACCAGCGCGTGGAGTACACTGAAGTGACTCCGCTGGAACGGCTAGTGTGGCTCCACTCTACCTCGGATGCGAACTGGAATGTCATCGCCTCTCCCATGATGGCGGACTGGCCTCGGGTGCCCTTGACGACGGTAACGTTCGACGAGGACGGTGGCCGAACCAAAATGCGGTTGACTTGGGTTCCGCATGAGGCGACCGCGGCTGAGATTGCCTGCTTTGCCGGCGCTGTGAGCAGCATTGGGAAGGGTTGGGACGCCGGTATGAAGCTCCTCGCGGTGCTGCTGGCTGAATTGCAGGCTTGAGCTGGCCGGACGTTCGTAGGCCTATATGCCAATGATAAACGCCGCCCTTCCGGGCGGCGTTTTCGTTTGTGAATCTCCGCTATGCTGCAACCTCAGAGGTCCCGACCCACAAACTCACCACCCGTGCCAAAAGCGAGGGACGGAATGAACAGGTCTCTCGGCATTGTTGCATCGATCGTGGTTGCGGCCGCGACGGCATCCTTCGCGATCAGCATGCTCGTCGACAATGCGCCGCTGTCGTGGGGCACCTCGCTAATCCTCTCCTGGGGTTACGTAGTTCTGGCCGGCAGCCTGACGGCCGAGTCCACCGAAAGCCGCAAGGCGGCGGCATACTCCGGACTGGCATTCGCCGTGATGTACGCCTGTTTTGTCGGTGTCGTGTATTTCGTGCAATTGACGACGGTGCAGCAGAACGGTGCGTCCGCGGACATCATGAAGCAGTTGTCGTACGCGGAGCACGGCAGTCTGATGTTCAACCTCGATCTTTTCGGATACGGGATGATGGCCGCCTCGACGTTCTTCATCGGGCTGAGCCTGGTCGCTACGTCGACGCCGGACCGCGTCCTTCGCGCGCTGCTCATCCTGCACGGTGTGTTCGCGCCGGCTTGTGTCTTGCTGCCGATATTCAACGTGTTCGGATCGATGCAGGGCGACAGCGGAGACTTCATCGGCGTCGCGGTTCTGCTTCTCTGGTGCGTCTACTTCTTCCCGGTTGCCGTGCTCGCCTTTGTGCATTTCAGAGGGCGCATAGTCTCAGGCTAGACTGCGCCGGCAGTTTCCCGCTTTCCGACAGGACACCTCCCATGCAGCGCATCGCAATGATCGGCCTCGGCATCATGGGTTCCGGCATGGCGGCGAACTGGCTCGCCAAGGGCTTCCCTGTCGCGGTCTACAATCGTACCCGCGCGAAGGCCGAGCCGCTCGCGGCGAAGGGCGCCCACATTGCCGACAGCCCACGCGCAGCCGCGGAGGGTGCCGATATCATCGTTGCGATGGTTTCGGATGATGACGTTTCGCGAAAAGTCTGGCTTGGCAACGACGGCGCACTCGCTGGTGTCAAGGCTGGGGCGATCGTCATCGAGTCCAGCACCCTGACGCCGGGGTGGGTGCGCGAACTCGCCGGCCTCGCCAAGGCAAAGGGCGCCGATTTTCTCGATGCGCCCGTTGGTGGCAGCAAGCCGGCGGCCACCGAGGGCAAGCTTGTCTTCTTTGTCGGCGGCGAGAGCGCGGTGCTGGAGCGGACGCGGGCCGCGCTTGAGGCGGTCGGCACGAAGATCACGCATCTCGGCGGCACTGGCGCCGGTTCCACCTGGAAGCTTATCAACAACGTGATGGGTGCCGCGCAGCTCGCGATCCTTTCGGAAGGCTTGGCGCTCGCCGCCAAGGCCGGCGTGGATCCAGCATTGGCCACCGAGCTCATCAAGAGCGGTGCCACCGCGAGCCCGATGGTTGTCGGCAAGCTGCTGCGCATCATGGATGAGCGGTATGCCGATCCCGATTTCGCCTTGAAACTGATGCGGAAGGACGTGGCCTACGCCGCGGCACTCGCCAAGGCTCTTGGCGTCAAGCTCGAGGTCGTGCCGGCGGTCCTGGAAATCTACGAGCGGGCCGAAGCCAAGGGTCTTGGCGAACTCGATACCGCCGCGGTACGCGAGGTGGTCGGCGTCTAGCTGCGATCTCTACGGGCCGATCAGTGCTCCCCGATCAGCGATAACAGCATGTCGGCAGCCGCCTCGGCGCCGGCGAGATCGTTGACCGCCAGCGCTGCCGTCAGTGCATCGAGATGCGGCTTTGCCCGGCCCTCGCCGTTGTGGCGCTGTATCCACCCTGGCAACTCTGCCTGCATCTGTCGGATTTTTGCGGGCAGGCGCTCCATGATCGTCGCTGACACTGGCCCCTCGACCAGCATCTCGCCGCGCAGGAATTTGCGATAGGCGGTGATCGCGCCGCTACTCTCCGCAGCCCTTCGGAATCCGTTGTCGGCGTTGCCGATTCCCCAGCCGAAGATGTTCACCAGCGTCGCACCGTGATCGAACAATCTCGCGAGATAGGTCTCCGCGTTCATGCCGGAGTCCGTCGGCGCGCCGCCAAGGGTCACATTCGCGCCCTCGGCAGATGCCCAGCCGGCAGCGGCGTGGTCGCCGATTGTGGCGTAGAGAGTCTCGTACAGATGCGGCTGCGGATAGGTCGAGAACCCGGCCCGACGCTGCTCGCCAAACGCGGTCTCGGGCGGTGCGAAATTGGTCTTGTCCGCGCGCGATGGCAGCGCGACCGTCGCCGCGGCCGAAGGATCTTCCCCCATCAGGGCGATGTGCGAGCACACCCGATCGGCCGGCACCCCGGCCGCGGCGATCGCCGAGCTCCACAGGGATATGAAATGCTCGACCGCATCGACACGGGCGCGATCGAGCGTGTCGGCGCTGGCGCCGGGGGCAAGCCCGCGGTTGCCGGCGGCGCAATAGCCGAGCGCCGATCCGGTCGCGAAGTCGCGCCCGATCTGCGTTTCCCAGCCGACGATGACGCCGGCGAACAGGTCGTCGCGCCCTGCGTCGTGCAAGCGCGAGATGCCCGCCTTCAGGGCGCGACCGATAACCTCGGTCCCGCGCCGCCGAACCTCGGATTCGATGGCCGGGCTGTTAAAGCACATTTGCGGAGGCGCACGGCCCGCCTCCGGGCCCCAATCGAGCCGGCGACCCGATGATCTTGGCCCGCCCCAGTCCAGTTGCTCGATGTTCCGCGGATCGGCAAGAAGATCGCCGCGTCGACCCCAGAACATGGAATCGTCGAGGTGGAAGCCGACCGCGAGGTCGTGCGCCAGAGCGATAGCGAAGCCGGATCGGATGAGTTCGAAAACCTGGGCGTCGGTTTGATCGAAGGAGATCGGGCCTAAAATCAGCGCCAGGCGCGTACGCGAATTCCCGGTTGTGCCGATGCGGGCGGTGACGTCCGTGGCAAAAGCGTCGAGGGTGGCCGCCGACGGTGGGTCGCCGAGAACCGGTTCGCCGCCTATCGGGACATGCGGATCAGGCGAACCAGTGAAGACCTGAAACGCCAGATAGTGGGTTTCGCCGCGATCGGAATCAGCCGGGGCGGCTTGGATCGGCAGCCGGCTCAAGCATGCCAATCCTAAAGCCGGCACAAGGGCGCGGGCAAAAGCTCCGTTGATAGCCATGACGACAACAAAAACGCGCTGAATCTTCATGGGTCGATCCTCCCGAAACGCCAGGGCGCCAACCTATCTCGGCAACTTGGCCGTTTCAGGAGCGCAAAACGCCGCCCTTCGGGCAGCGCCGGTTGCTTCAGCCGTGGATCAGCGTTTGCGCCGGCTGGTCTCGAACAGGAACCAGGCGCGGCGCTCAGCCTGATCGATCCAGTTCTCGATCAGGCTGGCGGTGGCCACATCCCTCTCCTCGTCGCATAGCTCATGCACTTCGCGGAGGTGCATGACGGCCGTGCGGTTGTCGTCGGCAAGCTCGGCCAGCATGTCCTCAGGCGTCACATAGTCCGCGTCGTTGTCGAGGACGCGCTGCAGGCGCGTAATGTGGCCAATGGAACGGAGCGTCGTGCCGCCGATCTTGCGGACGCGCTCGGCGATGTCGTCGGTCGCGGCGAGCAACTCGGCGGCGTGCTCATCGAACATCAGGTGATAGTCGCGGAAATGAGGACCGCTGACATGCCAGTGAAAGTTCTTTGTCTTCAGGTAGAGCGCGTAGGTGTCGGCGAGGATTGCGTTGAGCGCGCCGCCGATATCGCGGCGCGCGTTCGAGCCGAGATCGGTTGGGGTGGTGAGGGGTGCCTTGCGGCGGATAGCCGCCGCCTTTGTTGATTTTGCCATTGTCCAGAACTCCTCGCGCTAAAGCCCGCCTGACCCATTCTTGTCCCTTCGCGCCGCCCTGATCAAGCGGACTTGCGTTTTGCCTTGTCGGCAAGCTGGTCGCGGATGAACTGCGCTTCCATTTCGATG
>JAYTZZ010000066.1:0-2125 GCA_043741595.1 Hyphomicrobiales bacterium
CGCCACGGCCGCGTCGGCGCCGAACTCGGCCGCGAGATGAGCCTCAGGATGCCAGTGATCGAGTTCCTCGATCTTTGCGAGCGATTGAGTGGCATGGAGATTGTCGACGGCAGTCCGACGGTCTGGCGTCTGCGGATGATCAAGACGGAGGCGGAGGTCGCCCATCTCGCTCACATCTGCCGGTTGGCGAGTGACACATATGGAGCGCTCCCGTCGTTCGTTGCGATCGGCGACAGCGAACGCGACATCGCACGCAAGGTGCGGATCGACCATGCGACGCGCGGCGCCGACAGCACGCCATTTCTGCCCGTCATCTCCGGGCCCGGCGGCGTTTCGCAGATCATCGTCGGGCCGACTGACAGGCGGATCGAGGTGGGCGATATCTTGTTCCTCGACACCGGCGCGACGTATGACGGCTACTTCTGCGATTTCGATCGGAACTACGCTGTCGGCCACGTTTCGGACGAGGTGCGGCGCGCCCATGAAGCGGTCTGGCAGGCGACGGAAGCAGGCATCGCGGCGGCGGTCCCCGGCGCAACGACTGACATCGTGTTCACGGCCATCTCGCGGGTTTTGGCCGCGGCCGGCTCCATCGGCAACAACGTCGGGCGTCTGGGCCACGGGCTCGGACTGCAATTGACAGAGCCACCATCGCATCGGATCGGTGACGGCACCGTGATCGAAGCCGGTATGGTGTTGACGATTGAGCCCGGCATGGAGTACGCGCCCGGAAAAATGATCGTGCATGAGGAGAATGTCGCGATTACTGCAAGCGGTGGCGTGCTGCTGACGACGCGCGCGCCGCGCGAATTGCCTGTGATCAAGTAAAGTGCCGTCCCTACCTGTAGCAAACCCAAATCTTCGCTGCCGGCCCACATGAGTTGAGACTGTCCGTGAGCGCCCGGAACAGGACCCCGCACTCGGCAAACCAATCGGCAAGCTTGTGGAGATCGTCGGTAAATGTGCCGAAACTTCGAACCGGCTCCGATGAGCGATCCAACCCGACTGCCGCCATGTGCATGGTCGCCCCAATGTCGATGGCGGCGGCATTGGGATGATGAACGGTCATGACTACCGGTGATGTTGAATCTCGTCGAGGCGACGATGTCTTCGATTTTCCCTTGGGCTTCATGTATGATCCTCCAGCTTGCAAAAGCGGAAGGGCTGGGCTGCGCTATTGATCAATTTCCTAATCGGGATCGTCCGTTGACGTCACCACTCTCAAGTACGCTACGGCCCATGGACCATGTTTTTTAACGGGGTCTTTCGCCACCAAAAAGCGATCGGCCGCTCCCCTCCGCCACCAGCGTAGGGCAGACCTGTTTCTATGCCCACAGGCGGCCCCGTTCCGCGATCGTTTTTTAACAGGTCCCGTTCGGCGCGGAGCAACTCATTCTCACGACGCAGGCGCGCCAGCTCCTTGTATACGTCGTCGTGCGGGCCAGCCAGCAGCGCCGCCTCTTCGATCTGATGCTTCCACTTGCCAAGCGACGACACGCCGACGCCGAGATCCTCGGCTACCTGTCGGATCGTACGGTCGCTGGCGGCCAGAATTCTGACCGCCTCCCGACGGAACGCGTCGTCGAAAACCCGTCGCTGCCCGTCTTTGATCTTGACCATTCCTGCTCCTCTGATTCCCAAAACCTATCAGAAAAGCCCTCCACTTTTGCGGGGGAAGTCCAAAAAGCCTACGATCTCGCCGGCGACCCGCTCGGCGAGATCGTTTGGCGACGCATTGCTGAAACAATCGCCGGTGACCAGCCATTCAAGCTGGCCGGCCCCAAGAAGCACAACGCTGACAGCGTTGCCACCGTCGTCGCGCAGATAATCGAGCAGTACCAGTTTCTTATCGAGAAGCGGCGCCTGTCCGAGGAGCTATATTACGAAGGAAGCCCACGCCCCGAGAAGGCAGCGCAACGCCTATATTTCGCGGTGGCCCATGCCTACTGCAAGGCCAATAACATCGACGTGACGCCTGAAGCCGACACCGGCAATGGCCCCGTCGATTTCAAGATATCATCCGGCTTCGAAGGCCGGGTACTCGTCGAGATCAAGCTGTCAGCGAACTCGAAGGTCGTGGCCGGCTACGCAAAACAGCTCGAAATTTACAAAGATGCCGAAGAGA
>JAYTZZ010000067.1:0-5127 GCA_043741595.1 Hyphomicrobiales bacterium
AGGGCGAAACGCTGCGTCCGCCGGTCGCGGGGCAGGTCGGTGACGAGTTGCCATAGCCGTGCCGCATAGACGGCCAGTAGCGCGATGATCGCGCCGAGCTGGATCAGAACCTCGAAGGCTGGGCCAGCGCCGGTGAAGCCGAGCAGGCGTCCGGCGAGGAGCAGGTGCGCGGTCGACGACACCGGGATGAATTCGGTCACCCCCTCGACGACGCCGAGCACGATCGCGTCGATGATTGATTTCGGATCCATGTCTATCCTCGAATCGCGCCTTGTTCCTGCCCGAAGCGGGTTCTATACCCCAATCCCCGCGGCCGTCCCCCGGCCCGGCTGAGGCAAATTCTCCCCGAATCCCAAAAGAGCGGCATGCCGACCCTTCACCATTATCCGCTGCAAGCCGCCTCGAGGTTCGTCCGGCTCATTCTTGCCGAATACGGCGAGGAGGTGATCCTCGAGGAAGAGGTGCCATGGGAGCGCGGTGAGGAATTCCTGAAGCTAAACCCGGCCGGCGAACTGCCGGTTTTCGTCGATCATGACGGCGCGGTGATTGCCGGTGCGCCGGTCATCGCTGAGTACCTTGCGGAGACCCGTGGCGCCCGGGTCGGAGAACAGGTTCTGATGCCGGCAGGCCCGGCCGAGCGCGCCGAGATCCGGCGCCTCATTGCCTGGTTCCTCGGCAAGCTGGATGCCGAAGTCACCGCCTATCTGCTCAACGAGAAGGTCTACAAGCGCCGCATGACGGTCTCCGACGGCGGCGCCGCGCCCGACGCCGCGGCCATCCGCGCCGCACGGGCGAATATCAAGTATCATCTCCGCTATATCGGCTATCTGGCTGCACGGCGGAATTGGTTGGCCGGGCGCGAACTGTCGTTCGCCGACCTCGCGGCTGCAGCCGAATTGTCGACGATCGACTATCTTGGCGAGGCGCCATGGGAAGAGGACGCGATGGCGAAGGGTTGGTACGCGCGGGTGAAATCGCGCCCGTCCTTCCGCGCGCTGCTCGCCGATCAGGTGCGCGGCATGCCGGCCGCAACCCACTACGCCGACCTCGACTTCTGATCGCCGATCCACGCGAGGCGAAAGCCCTCCTCGTCGCCGACTGCAAGCGCGAGGGGTTCGATGTGGTCGGTGTCGCCGCCGCTGATGCAATCCCCGAAGCCGCCGCGCATCTTCGCGAATTCCTTGCCGCAGGCCGCCACGGCACCATGACGTGGCTGCAAACGGAAGCAGACCGCCGGGTCGACCCGAAGACGCTGTGGCGGGAGGCGCGTTCCGTAGCCATGGTCGGTATGAACTACGGCCCTGACACTGATCCAATGACGGCGATGGCGCTGAAGGATCGCGCCGCGATTTCGGTCTACGCCGGCAATCGCGACTATCACGAACTGATCAAGGGGAAGCTCAAGGTGCTCGCCGGCCGTTTCAAGGCGCGGACCGGGAGCGCGGTGAAGGTGTTCGTCGATACAGCGCCGCTGATGGAGAAGCCGCTGGCGCAAGTCGCCGGTCTTGGGTGGCAGGGCAAGCATACAAATTTGGTCAGCCGGCAATTCGGCTCATGGCTCTTTCTCGGCGCCATCGTCACGGAGATGGAGCTGCCGCCGGATGCCCCTGAGACGGACGCCTGCGGAACCTGTCGCGCCTGTCTCGACGTATGCCCGACGAAGGCATTCCCGGCGCCGTACAAACTGGATGCGCGCCGCTGTATCTCCTATCTCACTATCGAGCACAAAGGCCCGATCCCACTTGAGTTCCGCAAGGCTATCGGCAATCGCATTTACGGGTGCGACGATTGCCTCGCCGTCTGCCCCTGGAATAAGTTCGCGCAAACAACGCGCGAGGCAAAGCTGAAGGCGCGCGCCGATCGCGTTTCGCCGCGCCTTGCCGATCTGGCCGCGCTGGATGAGCCGGCGTTTCGCAAGACGTTCTCAGCCTCGCCCATCAAGCGCATCGGCCGTGATCGTTTCCTCCGAAATGTGATGATCGCCATCGGCAACTCCGACGACGCGGATTTGGTGACGGCGGCGGAAGCTCATCTCGCCGACGCCTCGTCGCTGGTGCGCGGGGCCGCGGTCTGGGCGATGTCGGAGCTTGCGCCTGACCGGTTCGATGATCTCGCGCGCCAGCATGCGCCGGCTGAGACTGATGCTGAGGTTGCCGCCGAATGGCAGCGATAAAGGCGCCGCGCTTCTTCAAGTCGCAGAAGGAATGGCGTGCGTGGCTTGAGAAGAGTCACGCCAAAGCCACCGAGCAGGTCGTCGGCTTCCACAAGGCGAGTTCGGCCGAGAAGGGCATCACCTACAGGGAGGCGCTCGACGAGGCGCTTTCATTCGGTTGGATCGACGCCGTCAGGAAAGGCGGCGACACAACCTGGTCGATCCGCTTCACGCCGCGGAAGCCGAGAAGCATCTGGAGCGCCGTCAACATAAAGCGCATCGAGGAACTGAAGGCCGCTGGTCTGGTTCATGCCGCGGGGCTCGCCGCTTATGAAACCCGCGACCTGAAGCAGCAGAAGAAATACTCGTTCGAAAATCGCGACGCGAAGCTCTCGCCGGCTTACGCAAATCAGTTTCGTGCCAACAAAGTCGCCTGGGCGAATTTCGAAAAGATGCCGCCTTCGTACAAGCATCCGGCGATCTGGTGGGTCGTGAGCGCCAAGCAGGAAGCGACGCGCGAACGCCGGCTCGCGGCCCTGATCGCGGACTCGGCGGCTGGTCGAAAGCTGAAGCACCTGACTCGCCCCGGCGAGAAGCAGTGAGCGGACCTGTCCGCCTTTTCGTCTTCGGCCTCGGCTACAGCGCGCGGGCGTTCACCGATACCGCGAAGGATAGGTTCGCTTCCATCGCGGGGACTACGCGGAGCGCGGAGAAAGCAGCGACACTCACTACCGGCGGCATCCATCCATTTATCTTCGATGGTCAATCGGTGGGTCAGGGTGTCGCCGAAGCCGTTCGTGACGCTACGCACCTCCTCGTCTCGATCGCGCCCGGCGAATCCGATCCGGTTCTCGCCCATCATCGTGAAACGATCCTCACTGCGCCGAACCTGAAGTGGATCGGTTACCTCTCTACCGTCGGCGTCTATGGGAACTACGGCGGCGCTTGGGTGAGCGAGTCGACCACGCCGCACCCGACTCGCGGCCGTTCGACCGAACGCCTCGTCGCCGAGAAGGCGTGGGCGAAACTCGCTGCCGAGCGGAACGTGCCGCTCGGTACATTCCGCATTGCCGGCATCTATGGTCCCGGACGGAATGCGCTAGTAAAACTCGCCGAGGGCAAGGCCCATCGCGTCGTCAAGCCGGGGCAGGTCTTCAACCGCATCCATGTCGACGACCTCGCCGCTGCACTCGTCGCGGCCGTCGACCGGAATTCTGCCGGCATCTTCAACCTTGTCGACGACGAACCGGCGCCGCCGCAGGACGTCGTCGCCTTTGCCGCGGGCCTCCTGGGCATTCCACCACCGCCGGAAGTGCCCTTTGCCGAAGCCGACCTCTCGCCCATGGCGCGGACGTTCTATGCCGACAACAAGCGGGTCTCGAACAAGCGACTCAGGCACGAGCTGGGTGTCGCACTTCGCTTCCCGACCTACCGCGAGGGCCTCACAGCGCTTTGGCGGGAAGGGACCTGGCGCGGCGTGTAGTCGCAAAGCGCCAAAACGCGAGCGATTACTGGGGTTTCCGGACGCTGCACCAAAGCCACAGCCGTTGCAAAGTTACCAAACCCCCAAGAGCGCCCTTGCGTTGCCGATTCTTCGGGACATATCCTGCTGCAGTGCAAAAAAGCGGGTCGGGCGGGCCGCAAGCGTCTGTCAGGAAAGGGCTTCGCGGCTTGTCCTATTACCAGCTCTACGAATTGAACCACGCCGCCATGGGCCCGTTTCGCGCCGCGGCGGACGCGGCGCGGCTCTACTTCCAGAACCCGCTGAATCCGCTCGCGGCGACGCCCTTCGGCCGCTCCATGGCCGCCGCGGCCGAACTCTTCGAGCGCAGCACGCGGCGCTACGGCAAGCCTGAATGGGGCATCGCCGATACGACTTTCCACGGGGTGCGTGTTCCGGTGGTCGAGCGGGTCGCCTGGGAGCGGCCGTTCTGCCGCCTCATTCATTTCGAGAAAGCCGGGGTGAAATCCGGCAACGGTCACGACCAGCCGAAGCTCCTGATCGTGTCGCCGATGTCGGGCCACTACGCCACCCTGCTCCGCGGCACCGTCGCGACCATGCTCCCCGACCACGATGTTTACATCACAGATTGGGTCGACGCGCGCATGGTGCCGCTCGCCGACGGCTCGTTCGACCTCGACGACTACATCGACTACGTGATCTCCATCCTGCATCTCATCGGACCGGGCGCGCACATCATGGCGGTCTGCCAGCCGTCGGTTCCGGTGCTCGCCGCCGCCGCGCTTATGGAAACACGCCGCGACCCGCACCTGCCGGCGACCATGACGCTGATGGGCGGGCCGATCGACACCCGCGTTAATCCGACAGCGGTGAACACACTTGCCAATACCCACGATCTCGACTGGTTCCAGAAGAACGTGGTGATGAAGGTGCCGTTTCCGCATCCCGGATTCATGCGCGAGGTCTATCCCGGCTTCCTGCAGATTTCCGGTTTCCTGTCGATGAACATCGAGCGCCACATGGAGGCGCACCACGACCTCTTCAACTATCTCGTCGAAGGCGACGGCGACTCGGCCGACAAGCACCGCGAGTTCTACGACGAGTACCTCGCGGTCATGGACCTGACCGCCGAGTTCTACCTGCAGACCGTCGAGACCGTTTTCCTCCGCCACGCGCTGCCCAAGGGCGAGATGATCCACCGGAACGAGAAAGTCGATCCGAAGGCGATCAGGTCGGTGGCGCTGTTCACGGTCGAGGGCGAGAACGACGACATCTCCGGCCTCGGCCAGACCAAGGCCGCTCATGACATCACGCCCGGCATCCCGGCAGATATGAAGGCCCACTACATGCAGCCGAAGGTGGGCCATTACGGCGTCTTCAACGGCTCGCGGTTCCGCGCCGAGATCGCCCCGCGCATCGCGGACTTCATCGCCACCCACGGCCACAAGAAGGCGAAGGCCGGCAGCGGCAAGACCGTCACAAAGCGCTGAACTCTGGGCACCGCACCCTGCTC
>JAYTZZ010000068.1:0-2099 GCA_043741595.1 Hyphomicrobiales bacterium
TCGGTGCCTTTCGCCCTCAATCCCGACGGCGCCTTTTCGTTTGGGCTCACGATCGGTTGGCGAAGCAGCGACCTCGTCCTTATTGACTTCGCTGGCGCCAGGCGCGCCACCCTCCGCAAGACGCATCCTTATCCTGTCCCGTCGGGTATCCTCGACTTCATCGCCAAAGGGATCAAGCGGCTGACCAATGGCCTGACGCGGAAGCAGCGGTCGAGCATCTTGGGGCTCGGCGTCGCTGTGCCGTCCGGACTGTGGAATTGGGAGGAGGAACTCGGCGCGCCCCGCCGCGTCCTTGATGATTGGCGAACATTCAACGTGCAGAATGAGATCACCTCCATCTGCCCGTGGCCGGTCTTCTTCTGCAAAGACGCGACGGCAGCCTGCGCAGCTGAGTTAACCCTCGGCGCTCGCGAAGACGACTTCCTCTATTTCTTTATCGGCTCGATCATCGGCGGCGGTGTCGTTTTGAATGGCAACCTCTATCCCGGCCACACCGGCAATGCTGGAGCGCTCGGCTCCATGTCGATCACGGAGACCACACTGGCCGGGGACTGCGACACTCGGCAGCTTGTCCGCAGAGCGTCGATCTACTTGCTCGAGCAAAAGCTCGTCACCGCCGGCCAGAATCCCTCTGTGCTGTGGCGATCCCCCGACGACTGGACTGGCGTCGCCAGTAGAAGCTTAAACGACTGGGTAGAGGAAATCGCAAAGAACCTCGCCATCGCGATAATCGCGGCGATCTCGGTGATCGACTTTGCGACAATCGTCATTGATGGCGCCTTTCCAACATCAGTGCGAGCGAGGATAGTGGCGCGCACGGTCAAGAAGATCGCGCTTCTCGACCGTCCGGGTGTGTCGCCGGTGGCGATCGAGGAAGGCTTGGTCGGCAGTGGAGCGCGCGCCATCGGAGGTGCCTGCCTGCCGCTTCTCGCTAATTTCGGTCCCGATCGTGACGTCCTCTTCAAGTAAAAGGGCTTGGTCGACGGCCGAGCGTCGAGCGGTATTTAGTCGTCCGTGAAGAACGCCATTTTCAGGCGAATCTGAGTTGAAGCGGCGCCGCGAATGCGATCAGGATTTTGAGCAACAAGAGCGGATTCTGCTGGGCCCGACGCTGGGCGTCTTCATTGCGCGTGGGGCAGCCGGCATCCTCCCTGCCGTTAGCGCGGCGGGGTCTGTCAACGAGGTCCATGTAGGTCCTGGCCGAGGTCGCGAAAGCGGTTCGTCACTCCGCCGACTCGCGATCGGGTTCAGGGTCGCGGCGGCGGTACCCGGAAGCTCTCGGGGCGTCTCGACTTGGTATCGGCTGGACCGAGAAGAATGCTGATGCCGGCGTCGTCGCGGACGATGTGCCGGTCGACGGTGAGCGCCTGATGCATTATTGCTCCAGCCCGCCGATGCATTTTTACTGCGGCGGCCCCCGAGAAGATCGGGCTCATCCCGGGCGTCCTCCAGCACGCCTCCCCCCGACGTCAGTGAAAAACACTACAATCTCGGTCGCACAATGAAAGCCACCGAGCGCTACAACACGACATTGTCCAACAGGCGGGCGAGCCTTCGCCCCAAGTCGTAATCCTCGAAGAGGTGACCATGCGCGCCGCGATCTACGCCCGCTACAGCTCCGAGAACCAGCGCGAGGCTTCGATCGATCAGATCGAGGTATGCCGGCGGTACCTCGAGCAGCAAAAATGGACGCTGATCCATTCCTACGCAGATCGCGCCCTCAGCGGCGCCAGCGATCAACGACCGAGCTACCAGCAAATGCTTGCCGACGCAGAATCAGGTCTGTTCGACGTGATCGTCTGCGAGGCCCTGGACCGTCTCGGCAGGCAGCTCTCAGAGGTCGCGCGGCTCTATGACCAACTCGAGTTCCGCGGCGTCAAGCTGCACGCGGTGAACCTGGGGCGCGTGACGGCCATGCATGTCGGTCTACTCGGCACGATGGCGCAACTCTATTTGTCGGATCTCAAGGAGAAGACCAGGCGCGGGCAACTCGGTCGCGCCCTCGCAGGCAAAATCCCCGGCGGCATTGCGTATGGATACCGCCTGGTCGACGGTCTCTCCGGAGACCGACAAGTTGTTCCGGCTGAGGCGTCAATTGT
>JAYTZZ010000069.1:0-5076 GCA_043741595.1 Hyphomicrobiales bacterium
AGGCCGCTGCGTACACCGGGCTCATCGACGCATACCCGACCATCGCGCGCCAGGCGCGCGCCGGCATCCTCGTTTCCGAGGAGCGCTGGACCGTGGTTCTTGAAAGCGGGATCGAACTCATGCTTCCAGCGGAAAAACCGGAAGCGGCGCTTGCCACCATCGAGTCGCTCGATCGCGACCATGCGGTGCTGTCGCGCGAAATTTCGGCGATCGACCTCCGGCAACCGGGCCATGTTGTATTCCGGCTGACCGAGGAGGGCATGACCGCCCGCAAAGCTGCGCTCAAGGAGCGCGAGAAGATCGCTGCACGCGGAAGGACGAACACCTGATGGGTCTGTTCGGCACCTCCGAAGGACGCGGCCTGTCGCGGCGTCCCACGATCGTCTCGGTCCTTGATATTGGTTCCACCAAGATCTGCTGCCTGGTCGGGCGGCTGACACCGGCGGAACCAGGCGAGGCACTCCGTGGGCGCACCCACACCATAGAAGTGCTCGGTATCGGTCATCAACGATCGCGGGGCATCAAGTCCGGCGTAGTCGCCAATCTCGACGCGGCCGAGAGGGCCGTGCGCATGACCGTCGATGCTGCCGAACGCATGGCCGGCGTCACCGTCGAGTCGCTCATCGTCAGCGTTGCCGCCGGTCGTCTTGCCAGCGAAAACCGCTCCGCCGCCGTGGCGCTCTCCGGCCAACCGATCGTCGAGAAGGACATCGGCCGTGTCCTCGCCGCCGGGCGCCATCATTCGGTGACCGACGGCCGCTCGGTCGTCCACTCGTTGCCCATTGGCTATTCGCTCGACGGGGACGGCGGCATCGCTGATCCTCGCGGTATGGTCGGCCAGCGTCTCGGCGTCGATATGCATGTTGTCACTGCCGATCAGCCGACGCTCCGCAACGTCGAGCTTGCCGTCAATCGCTGCCATCTGTCCGTGGAGGCAATGGTCGCGTCGTCGTATGCCAGCGGCCTGTCGGTTCTGGTCGACGACGAGGCTGAGCTCGGCTGCGCCGTCATCGATCTTGGCGGAGGTACCACCACCATCTCCGTCTTCAATCGCGGCGAGTTCGTCCATGCCGATGCCATTGCCGTCGGTGGCCTGCACATCACCACCGATATCGCCCGCGGACTCTCGACGCCCCTCGAGGATGCCGAACGGCTGAAGACCATGTACGGCAGCGCATTGCCCGGCCTTTCCGACGATCGCGACGTTATCTCGGTGCCGCACATCGGTGACGAGGAAGACGAGCATGCGGCGCCGAACCAGGTGCCGCGCTCCGCGCTCACCCGCATCATTCGACCTCGCGTCGAGGAAATCCTGGAACTTGCGCGCGACCGTCTCAACGCATCGGGCTTCGCCAATCTTTTCGGCCGTCGCTTGGTCCTGACCGGTGGCGGCAGCCAGCTTACGGGACTCGGCGAAGCGGCGCGGCGCGTGCTCGCGCGGAACATCCGTCTCGGCCGGCCGCTTGGTATCGCCGGCTTGCCCGAAGTTGCCAAGGGACCGGCGTTCGCGGCGGCTGTCGGGCTGCTGATTTATCCGCAGGTCGCCGAGATGGAACAGGCCGACAGTTTGCAGACACACATGCCCATGACCGGAACGGGCGGCGCCTTCGCCCGCGTCGGTCGCTGGTTCAAGGAGAGTTTCTAAGGGGGATTGATTTTCCGGGTGTCGCGGCGGCGGTACCCGAAAAGGAACTTACGAGGCCGGCGGGACGCGCGGACGGCCGACAGGGGTCAGGACTTACGAGGATGTCATGTCAATCAATTTGAAGACGCCCGATATCAAGGAATTGAAGCCGAAGATCACGGTGTTCGGAGTCGGTGGTGCCGGCGGAAACGCGGTCAACAACATGATCCGCTCGGGCTTGCAGGGCTGCGAGTTCGTGGTTGCCAATACCGATTCGCAGGCACTTACATCTTCGAGGGCCGAGCGGCTCATCCAGATGGGCGTCGCAGTGACCGAAGGTCTCGGCGCGGGCTCCCAACCGGAAGTCGGTCGCGCGGCGGCGGAAGAGGCGATCGCCGAGATCAGCGATCATCTCACCGGCTCGCACATGGTGTTTGTCACCGCCGGCATGGGTGGCGGCACGGGGACGGGTGCGGCGCCGATCATTGCGCGGCTCGCCCGCGAGCAAGGCATCCTCACCGTCGGTGTCGTCACCAAACCGTTCCAGTTTGAGGGCGTCCGGCGCATGCGCGTCGCCGATGCCGGCATCAAGGAACTGGAGCAGTGCGTCGATACGCTGATTGTGATCCCGAACCAGAATCTGTTCCGCATTGCCAACGAGAAGACCACCTTCGCCGACGCCTTCGCGATGGCCGATCAGGTGCTCTACTCGGGCGTTGCCTGCATTACCGACCTGATGGTCAAGGAAGGCCTCATCAATCTCGATTTCGCCGACGTGCGTTCGGTGATGCGCGAGATGGGCAAGGCGATGATGGGCACCGGCGAAGCCTCCGGCGAACGCCGCGCGACCCAAGCGGCGGAAGCGGCGATCGCCAACCCGCTCCTCGACGAAACCTCGATGCGCGGTGCGAAGGGTCTTCTCATCTCGATCACTGGCGGCAAGGATCTGACGCTATTCGAGGTGGACGAGGCGGCGACCCGCATTCGCGAGGAGGTCGACCCCGACGCCAACATCATCCTCGGCGCTACCTTCGAGGAATCGCTCGAAGGCATCATCCGCGTGTCGGTGGTGGCGACGGGCATTGAGAGCGCCAATCGCGCCGGCGTGTCTCCTGTGGAACAGAACAACGCCGACCTGGCCCAACGACTCCGCTCATCGCCGCCGAAAGCCGCGATCCCGCAACCGAAACCGGCTCCGGCGATCTCGGCGCCGCGTATTCCCCAAGCGCCGCCACGCGCAATGCCTCAAACGGCGCAGTCCGCCGTGTTCGATCCGGGTCCGTTGAACTATGGCTCGGGCGACCTCGACGAGATGATGTTGACGGACGCGGATTCCGCTGCCGAAGAGCCGTTCATTCCGCCAGCTCCGGAAGCCCCGTCGCGTATTCCACGCGTCGAGGACTTCCCGCCGGTGGCTCAACGGCAGATCGAAGCCCGTCAGGCGCCCGCCCGGTCGGAGCATCATGAAGATCGCGGTCCCATGAGCCTGCTGCGCCGGCTTGCGAGCGTCGGTCTTGGCCGCCGCGAAGAGGCACCTACACCGCAGCGGACGGAAGCGCCGCCGCTGCAGCGCCCAATCGCGCGTCCGGCACAACAGCCGCAGCAGCAGCGGGCGACCCCGCCGCAACCGCGCGCTGCCCAGCCGGCTCCCCGGCCGCAGGCGAAACAGGAGCAACCGTTCTATCGTCCGCAGCAGGGCGATCTCGATCAGCACGGTCGGGCGATCCCGAATCAGTCGCGGCCGCAGGATGACGAATTGGAGATTCCGGCGTTCCTTCGCCGCCAGGCGAACTGACGCAATACCGCTTCTGCGAGGTTCAGATGGACCGGCATTGGTGCTTCAATGCCGGTCCATAACCTATTGTTTCTTAATGTGGAATGCCGCAGGCTGGTCTGTGGATTACTGTGGATAACCCGGTAACAAGCGGACACCAAGCGTGATTGGTGAATCACCTGACACCCGCCTAGCATTCCTTTCAAGGACGGCGCTGGGGTCAACTGCGCTGGGGCTTACATACAGGATCGCCCGTTGGGCGGGTCGCATGTCGGCTCTCGCAAAACGCAGCCCCGTTGTGCCGTCTCGGGCCGCGAAAGCGGCGGGGTCTGAAGTGGGGCGTGCAGTGATGGTTGGGCATAGGGGACGTCAGTCCACCTTGCGCAGGCGGGCTACAGTTTCGGGTATTGGCGTTCATAGCGGTCGCGAAGTTTCGCTGACCCTCCATCCCGCCGAAGCCGACAGTGGCGTCACTTTCTTCCGCACCAACGTTGAAGGCGGGCACGACCGCGAAATCCCGGCTAACTACCGTCACGTCAGCGCCACCGATCTTTGCACCTCCGTCGGCGTGCCCGGAGCGACAGTCGCGACCATCGAGCACCTGATGGCGGCACTCAGTGCCCTCGACGTCGACAATGCCATGGTGGAAATCGACGGGCCGGAAGTGCCAGTCATGGACGGCAGTGCGGGCGCTTTCATCGCCGCGGTCGATTCCGCCGGAGTCGCCGGGCTCGACGCGCCGCTCCGTTACATCAAGGTTCTGAAGCCCGTGCGGGTAGAGATCGGCGAATCGTTCGCCGAGTTCACGCCATACAATGGCCGTCGGATCGAAGTCGCGATCGATTTCGCCAACCCACTCATCGGCCGTCAACAGTTCGCCGCCGACATCGAATCGGAGAGCTTCCGCCGCGATATTGCGCGGGCGCGCACCTTCGGTTTCCTGGCGGAGGTCGAGCAGCTATGGGCGCGGGGCTTTGCCCTCGGCGCGTCGCTTGAGAACGCCGTGGTCATTGGCGACGACCGCGTCATCAACCCGGAAGGCCTGCGCTTCAGCGATGAATTCGTGCGGCACAAGGTGCTGGACGCCGTCGGCGACCTCGCCCTCGCTGGCGCGCCCATCCTCGGCTGCTACCGCTCCTATCGCGGGGGTCACAAGCTGAACTTCAAGGCACTCGAAGCCCTCATCGCCGACGAGGGCGCCTGGACTTGGGTCGAGATGCCGGTTCGCCGCGAGGCCGGCCGCGCCGATCTTGGCGTTGGTGTGGGCGTTGCCGCCTACGGCCCGGACGTTTCCTAGCTTATCCTTCGTTTCTGCCGTCCGGCCGCTCGGCGGCCCGCCACAAATTTGCGCCATTGGAGTGTCACCCGAGTTGGCGGAATCGACTGGCTTCGGCTAAACAGGCTCCGGCCAAAACAAAGGCGAACGGGGCTCTTCTTGGGGCGTCTTCGGGTGGATATGGACTTCAACGCGACCGGACGCAGTTTGTCGGCGGCTCTCCGCCGTTTTTCCTTCGTTGCAGCAGCGCTCCTGCTCGCCGCATGCTCCACGTCGAAGGAAGGCACCAAGGACGCCTTCGAGGACGACCAGCCGGCCGGCGTCCTCTACAACGAGGGCCTTGCCTATATGAACGGCGGCAAGATGGGCGACGCGATCAAAAGCTTCGATGAGGTCGATCGT
>JAYTZZ010000070.1:0-5076 GCA_043741595.1 Hyphomicrobiales bacterium
GCTCTTGCGCCAGCTCACCGCCGCCTGAGTTTGTCTCTTCCGCGTCGGCAGCCGCTTCCTCCGGCTCGCCCTCGCCGCGCACAGCGCGGCTCATCTTAAGATACGCGCCGCGCTCGTCGGCGCTGGCATCGAAGTGATGCACGATCGCCATCGAGATGACCTTGTCGCCGTCCGCGAGCGCAATGCCGCGGTTGCCGATCGAGTTGCGGCCGGCGAAGACCCGTACCTCCGGCACCGGAAAGCGGATGCAGCGCCCGCGCGCCGTGGTCAGGATCACGTCGTCCGCTTCCATGCACGTCTCGACGCTGAGAATCCCCTCCCCGTCGCCGAGTTTCATGGCGATCATGCCGGAGCGGCGGACGTCGACGAAATCGGAAAGCTTATTGCGCCGGACCGTGCCGCCGGTGGTGGCGAACATCACATCCAGCGTCTCCCAACTGGATTCGTCCTCAGGCAGCGGCATGACGGTGGTGATGCGCTCGCCTTCCGAGAGCGGGAGCAGATTGATCAGCGCTTTGCCGCGCGCCTGGGGTGCCGCCAGCGGCATCCGCCATGTCTTTTCCTTGTAGACCTGCCCCTTGGAGGAGAAGAACAGGATCGGCGTGTGCGTATTGGCCACGAACAGGCGCGTGACGAAATCCTCTTCCTTCGTCGCCATGCCGGCGCGGCCCTTGCCGCCGCGGCGCTGCGCCCGGTAGGTGTCGAGCGGCACGCGCTTGATCCAGCCGGCATGGGTGACGGTCACCACCATGTCCTCGCGCTGGATGAGATCCTCGTCGTCGAGGTCAACCCCGCCTTCGATGATCTCCGTCTTGCGCGGCGTGGCGAATTCCTCGCGGATTGCCTTCAGCTCGTCCTTGATGATCGTCCGCACGCGCTGGCGCGAGCGCAGAATGTCCAGGTAGTCGGCGATTTCGGTCGCAAGCTTGTTCAGCTCCTCGTCGATCTCCTCGCGGCCGAGCGCGGTGAGGCGCGCGAGGCGCAGCTCGAGGATGGCGCGCGCCTGCGCGTCCGAGAGCCGGTAGCTGCCATCCGCTTCGATGCGGTGGCGCGGGTCGTCGATCAGCGCGATCAGCGGCGCGACGTCCTTGGCGTCCCAGCTACGCTCCATCAACTGCTCGCGCGCAGCGTTCGGGTCCGGCGCCGCGCGAATGATGCGGATCACTTCGTCGATGTTGGCGACAGCAATGGCGAGGCCGACGAGCACATGAGCGCGGTCGCGCGCCTTGGTGAGCAGGAATTTCGTCCGCCGGCTGACGACCTCCTCGCGGAAGGCGACGAACGCATGAAGCATATCCTTCAGGTTCATCGTCTCGGGGCGGCCGCCATTCAACGCCACGAAATTCGCGCCGAACGACGATTGCAGCGTCGAGAAGCGGTA
Source organism: Hyphomicrobiales bacterium (assembly GCA_043741595.1). Lineage (GTDB taxonomy): Bacteria > Pseudomonadota > Alphaproteobacteria > Rhizobiales > Kaistiaceae > DASZQY01. The sequence continues at coordinate 1,382 of JAYTZZ010000070.1, forward strand.
GAGCTGGTTAAGGACGACGTCGGCCATCGCCTCGCGCTTCAGCTCGATGACGACCCGCATACCCTGGCGGTCGCTTTCGTCGCGGATGTCGGAGATGCCTTCGAGCCGCTTGTCGCGGACCATCTCCGCGATCTTTTCGATCATCGTCGCCTTGTTCACCTGATACGGGATCTCGGTGATGACGAGCGCCTCGCGCTCCTTGCGCACGGTTTCGACGGCCACGCGCCCGCGCATCATGATCGAGCCGCGCCCGGTGCGGTAAGCTTCGCGAATGCCGGCCTTGCCGAGGATCAACCCCGCCGTCGGGAAATCCGGGCCCTGCACGATCTGCATGAGCCCCTCGATGTCGATCGTGGGATCGTCGATCATGGCGATGGACGCGTCGATCACCTCGCCGAGATTATGCGGCGGGATGTTGGTCGCCATGCCGACGGCGATGCCGCTGGCGCCGTTGACGAGGAGGTTCGGGAAGCGCGCAGGCAGGACCACCGGCTCTTTCTCGGAGCCGTCGTAATTCTCGCGGAAGTCGACCGTGTCCTTGTCGATGTCTTCCAGAAGCGTGTGCGCCACCTTGGCGAGGCGCACCTCGGTGTAGCGCATGGCGGCCGGCATATCGCCGTCGACCGAGCCGAAGTTGCCCTGCCCGTCAACGAGCATGACGCGCATGGAGAAATCCTGCGCCATGCGGACGAGCGCGAAATAGACCGCCTGATCGCCGTGCGGGTGATACTTGCCGATGACGTCGCCGACGACGCGCGCCGATTTCCGGTACGCCTTGTTCCAGTCGTTCCCCGCCTCGTTCATGGCATGGAGAATGCGGCGATGGACCGGCTTCAGGCCGTCGCGCGCATCGGGCAGCGCGCGGCTCACGATCACGCTCATCGCGTAGTCGAGATAGCTCCGCCGCATCTCATCGGTGATCTGGATCGGGTCGAATTCCGGACCCTTGCTCTCGCCGGGTTCGCCTGCCCCGGGAGGCGGTTTTTCTTCAGCCAAAACGGACCTTGGGAATCAGTGGAAACGCCAAGGAATATCTAGAGATTCGGAGGGTAGAATACAAGTTAATCCGGCGTGAAATCATGTAAGCAAATCAATACCTTGCCGGGCACGCGATGACCCCCGGAACTTGCCCCGCACAGCGGCATGAACTAAGAGAGCGAAAATGATCCTTGCCAGCATCCTGATCACGTCCGACGGACGCATTCCGTCGCCGCTTCCCGGCCTGATCGGCGAGAACATCGAATCCCTGAAACGAAACCACGAGGACCTCGAGCACACATTGTTCGATAACTCCATGATCAGGGATTTCCTATCTGCAAATTTCGATAGCACCGTACTTGCCGCTTACGATGATCTCGTTCCGTACGCGTACAAAGCCGACCTCGCGCGCTATTGCATCCTCTACAAGCTCGGCGGTGTCTATTCCGACATCTCCTTGTTCATCATGTCTCCCTTCGCTCCAGTCGATGGAAAATTGGGCGCTTTCCGCGACGGCGTGGCATCGCCATGGGATATCACCAACGCAGTAATTGCGAGCCCGCCGGGTCACAAGGCCCTCAAGAAATCGATCGAGATGGTTTGTGACAATGTCAAACGCCGATATTACGGGCCATCGCCAATCGCCCCCACGGGTCCTACTCTTTTCGGAAAGGCAATCGCCCTCACCTGCGAAGCGGAGGACGTGAACATTGGCGAGTGCTTCCGCCCGCCGCATGGTGGCGATTCAGCTCGCTGTCTCGTCGACACAACCGCCGACAGACTGGTGGCAGTCAGTCGCAAAATTACTGCCGGGTCCCTGGAGGAATTGGGCATCACCAACGGCAACAGCTATAACGAACTATGGCACACCGGGAGCGTCTACCGGTCCGAGGTCAAACGGGATCGTTGGAGCGCAAGCTGGCTGCACGGCAGGCGATACACAAAAGGAAGGCTCGATGGCGACGCGCTTGTCATTGAGGGAGAGAACAGCGGCGCCATCATCTGGGGCCCGTATGCCCATCTCAGCCCCGGCGAGTATGTGGCTTCGATACAAAGCGACGACCGCGACGCCTACGGCGATTTCCAGATGGACATTGCCGCCGGCAAGGGCAAGGAAATCCTGGCTCAGGGGCCCGCGAATTCGCTGACACGGGAGCCCTTCCGGAGCACCCTCTCGTTCAGCCTGTCGGTGGAGACGCCGGCGGTCGAAGTCAGGCTCCATGCCGGGGGCCCACACAAAATCTCCGTGAAGGAAGTGCAGTTGGAGAAGCGCGGCGCCTAGCCTCGACCGCGGCGCTGCTTGCTATTTGCCCTCATGGGGCTACATGACTCCCTAGCCGCGAAAGACTCGCCGCACTTGCCGCTGCACCTTATGGAGGCAGCCAAAATGGCCCTTGGATTTCCAAACCCCAGCCGCAGCTACGACGCGGATCGGCATCGTGTGCGCTTCTGGGGCTACGACAACGCGATGGAGGTTTCGTTCTTCCTCGAGGACGCCGCGCTCTTCGCGCTCTATCCGCGCACGCAGAACGCCGAGGACGGCATCCTCGCCGCCTTCGACGCTGCCCGCGATCGCATCATGGAGGTCGCTGCCAGGATCTACGCCGCTTCGCGGCGGCAGCACGCCTATATCCTCGCTGCGACCGACTTCTGACGCATCGCGCGTCGCCCGATGGAAACCCGCACCGTCCGCAAGACCGTAACCTTCACGCGGCCATTCGCGCTCGCGGGCGTCGATGGCATTCAGCCTGCCGGCACGTATGACGTCGACACGGACGAGGAGACGATCGACGATGTCTCGTTCATCGCCTGGCGGCGCGTTGCCACGATGATTCACGTGCGCAGGGACGGCGCCATGCAGGTTTATCCGGTCGATCCGCTCGCACTCGCCGCCAGCCTTCTCCGCGACGTCGAGTGACGAGAGCTACTTCTTCCGAGGAAGCCTCTGCTGAAATCGCGGCTCAATCACCAACACCCAAAACCCGGCACCTTCATGGCAGCGTTCTTTTTAGAGCGGTGAAGGCGATTGGAGTCGAGTCTGTACGACTGGAGGATGTATAGTCGCATCACGGGACGCGGGGCGACGCTCTAGCATTGAAGAAAGACGAGAAACAATTTCTCGGAACAGCAATTGCGCTAGCCGCCCTCGCGGTCGCGACATGGTGGAATCTATCTGCTGGCCAGCCGCCAAACCCCCAGCAGCAATGCGCCTCCTATCAGGGCGCCAATGGCCAGACCCGTGATTGCAATGGCGGCTGGATAGCCTTTTTGGGATTGGGTCGCGGACTTCTGGGCGTGGGTGACTCACGAGCCAGTTGGCTTTTTCACTTTCGCCTTGTTCTGCGCTACCGCCGCCTTGAGCATTGTTGCGGTAGTCCAGATCTATTTTCTCATTCGGGCTGACAGAAACACTGCGAAGCAAATAGGCATTGCCGACTCCACGTTGGTTGCCGCGCAAAGACCGTGGATCAAAATTCATGCGTACGGTGTTGGTCAGCCCCTCGTGTTTGAGCCGACGCCCGACGATCACGAGGCGCGAATTGGTCTGAGCATTATCGTCGAAAATGTCGGAAACTCTCCCGCCATCCACGTCGCGGTAAGCGCTCGGCTCACGATCAGCTGACCTGCCACTGAAGTTTCATCCAGCGGCGATTAGAGTCTCGGCCGGTTTGGCGCCGGTTGGCGCGATGAGATGTTTGGCATAGGCCACCGGCGTT
>JAYTZZ010000071.1:0-2071 GCA_043741595.1 Hyphomicrobiales bacterium
ACCGATACATCGCCGACATTGACGGATCCTCCGGAACAAACAGAACTTGCGCGTGCGATGAGACCGACGACGCGTCGATCTTCTCATCGCGGCGCCTCTTTCAACAAATCGCCCGGACGGCTCGCGGATGAATCGAGCCGCTGCTGCCGGCCAGCGGCCCATTGAGCGAGCCACGTGTAGAGAACCGGCAACACGAGGAGCGTGAGCAGCGTCGAGCTTGCGAGGCCACCCACCACAACGGTCGCCAGAGGACGCTGGACCTCGGAACCGATGCCGGTTGCGAGCAGCAGCGGAATAAGGCCGAGGCTGGCGACGGTTGCCGTCATCAACACCGGCCGCAGCCGCAGCATCGCCCCTTCGATGACCGCTTCCGCTATCGACCGCCCCTGGACGAGCAACTGATTGACATAGGACACCATCACCACGCCGTTCAGCACCGCGACGCCGAAGAGCGCGATAAACCCAACCGAGGACGGCACGCTCAGGAACTGGCCCGATATCCAAAGCGCGAAAACGCCGCCGATGAGCGCGAAGGGCACGTTCATGATGATCAACACGGCGTTCGAGATCGAGCCGAACGAAAGGTAAAGCAAAAGAAAAATCATGTCAAGGCTCGCCGGAACGACGATCAAGAGCGTCTTTTGCGCCCGCTGCTGGTTCTCAAACTGGCCGCCCCAGGTGACGACGTATCCTGGGGGAAGTTTGACCTTCGTGGTGACGGCCTCCTGAGCATCCGCCACGAAGCCGCCCATGTCGCGGCCTCGGACATTCGTTTGGATCACGACACGGCGCTGCGCGGCCTCGCGGCTCACGACGGGCGGTCCTTCCATCAGAGCGATTTCGGCGACACGCGCGAGCGGCACGCGCACGCCCTCCTTATTCGCGACCCACAGGTCGCCGATCGCTTCAGGGGATGAGCGAAACGCCTCCGCCACCCGCAGGTAAACCGCGAAGCGCCGCTGCCCATCGAGCACGTTCGTCACTTCCTCGCCGCCGACGGCCGTCGAGACGACCTCCATGACATCCGCGACATTGAGCCCGTAGCGTGCGAGTTCACCGCGGTCCGCACGAATAACGAGCTGGGCTTCGCCGCTGATCTGCTCAACCTGGGTATCGGAGGCGCCGGGAACGGCCTTTATCGCATCGAGGATCTCGTCGCCTTTCTCCTTCAGCACGCCGAGATCCTCGCCGAAAAGCTTGACCGCGATCTGCGCTTTGACGCCAGACAGCAGTTCATCAACGCGGTTGGCGATCGGCTGCGACACGCTGATCGCCACCCCGGGATGTTCCGAGAGGCTTTCCGTTATTTTTCCGATGAGCTCCTCGCGGGAATGGGTGGTCGTCCATTCCGACTGCGGCTTGAGTCCGACCCAGATTTCGTTGTTGTTCACGGCCTCGGGATCGCCGCCAAGCTCAGGGCGGCCGATCTGGCTGATCGCATAGGTCACTTCGGGATAGGCGCGCAGTTTCTGCTCCATGCGCCTGGCGATGCGCAACGACCCGTCAAGCGAGATGCTCGGGTTCATGGTGACGCGGACGCTGAGCGTGCCCTCGTCCAGTTCCGGCACGAAGGCGGTGCCGAGGAACGGCAGAAGTGCCGCCGATGCGAGGAGCGCGGCAAGCGCGCAGCCGACAACGGTGCGTCGACGGCGCAGGGCGAAGTTCAGAACCGGCCGGTAAACCCGCTTGATGCCGCGCATGACGAGGTTGTCGTCTTCGGAAAAACGGCCGCGCAGGACAAGCGAAGCCAGCACCGGAACAATAGTAAGTCCGACGATGAGCGATCCCAGCATGGCGAAGGCGATCACGAACGCCATGGGGCTGAAGAGTTTGCCCTCGACCCCCTGAAGCGTAAACAGGGGCAGGAAAACGACAATGATGATGCCGGGGCATTCAATGGATGACAATCTGGCATTTGACCCGCGGCGGCCATTCCGTCATTTTGGACGTGCCGAGCAGACACCGTTGATGAAACCTCTGTAATAAGGAGGTGGAACGTCTTGCCAAATACCCGTTCCGATCCCACCTCGAGTGCCATGGCATATCGTCTCTTCCGGTCGTTGATCTCCAT
>JAYTZZ010000072.1:0-5023 GCA_043741595.1 Hyphomicrobiales bacterium
CGCCAGGAAAGCGCATTCAACCCGGCGGCGATCTCAGGAGCCGGCGCCCGCGGCCTTTTGCAACTCATGCCCGGGACGGCGAAAGAAACCGCAAAATTCATCGGCGTGCCGTACTCCAAGGCGCGGCTGACATCCGACGCCGGTTACAACGCCACGCTCGGCGCCGCCCACCTTGGTGACCTCGTCGATAATTTCGGCGGATCGTATGTCATGACTTTCGCCGCCTACAATGCAGGCGCAAGCCGCGTCGCCGAATGGGTATCGAGCCACGGCGATCCTCGGGATCCGAAGGTCGATGTTGTCAACTGGATCGAACTCATCCCCTTCACGGAGACGCGCAACTACGTCCAGCGGATCATGGAAAACTTGCAGGTCTATCGCGCGCAACTCGGATCGCCCACGCTGTCGATTGAAGCTGATCTCCGTCGAGGCGGCCGTCATTGACGCGACGCACTGGCCCAGCTGATATCGGCGGATGGCAAGAACCCCTCGCCCCGCGCCACAAACAGACCAAACGACCTATGCCGCCGAAGCGGTCAGCCGCGACTTCTACTATTCCTCAAATGACGGCCTAAGACTCTTCGCCCGTGACTACGGCGATACGCTTTCGCCGTGGCTGCCCGTCGTCTGCCTGCCAGGTCTGACGCGAACCGCCCGCGACTTTCGTGACCTCGCGGTTTACCTCTCCACGCACCGTCACCGGCCACGCCGTGTAGTAGCCTTCGACTACCGCGGTCGTGGCCGTTCAGCCTGGGACAAGAACCCGGAAGGCTACAATCCCGTAACCGAGATGACCGACGTGTTTGACGGGATGGCCGCCTTGGGGATCCCCCGCGCTGTAGTCGTCGGAACGTCCCGCGGCGGGATAATTGCCATGCTCATGGGAGTCGGGCGGCCGGCGGCCATCGCAGGGCTTGTCCTCAACGACGTTGGCCCCGCGATAGAAGCCCGCGGCCTGGCGCGCATCAAGACGTACGTCGGCGGGACTCCGACGCCGGACGACTGGAAAGACGCTTCGCGTATCCAGCGGCGGCTCCATGGCGGGCAGTTCACGGCCTGGAATGACGCTGACTGGGATCATTTCGCCCGCCTCACCTACGCCGACGAAAACGGCCGCCCTTTGCGCGACTACGATCCGGCGCTGGCCGCCACCTTCGCCGGCATCGAATTCGATCAGCCCGTCCCGACGCTTTGGGACACCTTCGGGGTTCTGAAGGCAACGCCGGTGCTAGTCGTGCGCGGGGCCAACTCCGATCTGCTGTCGACGAATACTTTGGCCCTTATGAGCGCCCAGCCGAACATAGAGACCATAACCGTCCCTGACGAAGGCCACCCGCCGCTTCTGCGCAATGGCCACCTGCTCGCTCGCATCTCAGGTTTCATTACGAATCTTGAAGGCGCTCGCCCGCAACCGGGAACGATCGTGCCGGTCGATCCAAAGACCTACGAACCGACCGCATCGGACTAGGCGTCAATCGTCACGCTGCTTGCTGTCATCCACGGCGTCATCCGGATTTTCTTCCGCCTCCGACGGCTCATTGCCCTCGTCGTCAGGATCATCATCAGGCGGGGCCTTGTCTCCCTTCATCACGGTGGCAACGCCCAACGCCACCTGCCGCGCGAGGAAAGCTTGCTGATCAAGGCGACGACGGCGACGGCGACGCTCGGCTGATTTCTCGAACCCGGTCTCCCCGCCGCTTGCAAGAACCATCGCCTGACCCACCCAATCGTCGCGTTCGATGCGCTCGGGGAATGCGAGATATTGACCGATCCAGCGAACCTCACCGGGCGTCCACGCAGCGATCTGCCCGAAATGGAAGATGCCCAGGGTATTCAGCAATTCCTCGTTCCTGCCCCCGATACCCCGGATGCGCGTCAGATTGTCGGGCACACCGCCGCGCGGCCCGGAAAGTCCCGCCGGACGCATCGGGACAACGCCATCGTCGCCGATGGCCATGGCAGATTGGGCTCGCTCCGGGTCGCCACCGACAAACAGCGGTTCGTCCGGCGGAACTCGCGAGGGCGCGCGCACCTCGATCGGCTGGCGCGATGAAATTCTGTTGGATGTCGGCGCTAGCAGTCTTCCGGGCTCCGCCGCGGCAGGTTCCTCGCGCGGCATTTCCGGCGGCACTTGGTCGTCCGATGTTTCGTCGTCATGCTCATAGTCGTAGCCGTCTTCCACCACGTCTTGCGTCGCGACTGCCTCGGCCGGCGGCATCGGCCGGCCCACCGCCTGCAAGTGATGCGGCCGCCACGCCGGACCGAGACCAAGCCGCACCTTGACCCCATCAAAAACGTCGCCGATTCCGTCAGCAACCGCGCCCTGAGCAGTGGCAAACCGGCTGTCGCCAATGACGCGGTAGAGATAAGCGCCGAGAGCGCAGCCGGCTCCAAAGGCGACCACGACCAGAAGCCATACCTCGAGGAAGTGCCAAATCATCGATCCTCGTGCCCCGGTTCGAGCCACGCAGTGACATCGTCGGCGCTCCGCGGATCCTGAAACCACCAACCAACCAGCACGCCCAAGACGAGGGCGAGGATCAGGAATGGCCAGTAGATGGACAAGACGTAGAGCATCTTACCCACCGCTCGGCAGCTCGACGGAGAACTCGATCCGCCGGTTAGCCGCCTTGCCTTGATCGGAATTGTTGTCCGCGACGGGCTTCGTTTCGCCATAGCCGACCGCCGCCAAACGCTCACGTTTGACCCCGGCTGAAACAAGGAAATCGACGATAGCTTCCGCCCGAGCCTGGGTGCGATCGCGATTGCGCGACGACGAGCCTTCCGAATCGCTATGCGCACCGACCTCAATGGCGACCTCGGGACAGCGGGCGATTGCGGCTGACACACGGTCAAGGACACCGACGCTATCGCCGGCGATGTCCGCCTTGGTACCGTCGAATGCGATGCGACCTGTCTGGAGAACCGTCTGAAGCAGACCGCGGCACTGTTCGGCTGCCACCGACTGATCGTCCTGGCGGGTGGCAACCGTATTTGAAGCGACGCTGAAGCCTTCCGGCAAACTATCCGCGAGCGCGTCGGCGATGTCTTCGATGGCGCCCGACTGATAGACCAGCCCATCGACCGTGACAGTCTTGTCGGCTATCTCGACATGGCCGCCGGCCAGGCGCGTAAGCACCTGCAAGACGACGCTCGCTGCTTCGACGAACCCCTGTGGCTCGCCGCTGGCAAACACGATGTCGCCGGAAATCTCCACCGCACCGAATTTTCGATGGGCAGCAGCGAAGATCGCCTCCCGGTCAGCCTCGCTTGCGACGTTGCCACCCATGACGAGTCCGCCGGCCCGCCGCTCGGCAGAGAATCGGTACGGCGATACGCGCGGTGGCGTTACGTTGCCGACCGTCAGCTCCAGACTCGCCGGCAGCGTCTTTCCGTTGGCGTCAAGTATCTCCGCGTACGTCTCAGCGCTCCGTGCTTCCCCTTGGATGGCATAAGTCTGATCGCCGAGCGACACCTTGCCTCGCTCCAGCTTGCCGAGTTGCTCCATAGCAAACTTGATCGCGCCGATCCAATCCATGCGCGGCTCTCCGGCCGCGACGCGCACCTGATCCTCGATAGCGGCACCGGCGAACATGATACGCGCGGTCGCCGCGACATCCTCTCGCTCTGCGGCGGAGGGCACGTAGCCGCTGAGAACGACCTTGGCGCCCGACTTTTCGCCCTGCCACCCATAGGGTGACGCCACCGCTGGCGCTATCGCTGCGGTGACTGCCTTCAGCCCGGCCGGCAAAGATGCGGGCGCGAGGCTGGTGAGGAGGGCATCGTAGTCATCGACGCTCTTGGCGGTGCCGGCGACATCGAGATTGAGCCCGTCGAGCGTTACGCCTCCGTGGCTGAGCCTTTCGAGCGCGCCGATGGCGAAGCTGGCAGCTTCTGCAAATCCCGACGGCTCCCCCGAAGCGACGGCGACACTGTCGAGAATCGGAATTCCCGGAAGGGTCGCCTTGGTGGTGGCAAGAAGCGTTTCGTGGACGATAGTGTTCGGCACGAAACCGACCATCGTAACCGACTTGCCGTCGAAATTTACCGACCACACAAAAGGATCGGCGCGCGCAGGCAGGATATCGACGGGGCCGCGGTTGACCGCTGCCGGAAGAGGCTCGCTGGTCGCCGCTTGCGCCTCGGCATACGCCTTCGCGTCCGAAGCCGTACCCGACACCGCCAAGGTCCCGTCGGTCAACGTGACAGTGCCGGCACCGAGAGTCGCCAGTCGGGTGAGCCCGATGGTCGTCGCTGAATTGAACGACGCCGGCGCACCACGGGCGAGTTCCATCGCGTCGCGGATTTCCGCGTCCGGCACCGCACGGCGCGCCGCCGCCAGCACCGCCGCCCGCGATCCCTCCGAAGGCACGGATCCGGACAGAACCACCGATGGCCCTTCGCGGTGCGCGGTCCATACGTAAGGAGAAACGAGGGGCAATAGGTCGCTGGCGTTCTGCACGCCGCGTACACCGTTGATACCGGCGACGGAGGCGACAGCGAGATCCTGCGACTCGGTGGACGGCGCGGTCCCGCGAATAATGACGTCCCGGGCTGACACCGTTGCCGACGCCCAGCCAAGCCCATCGGCCGAGAGTTGCTGGACTATGCGATCGGAAAGGTCACGCTCGACAGCGCCGTGTTTTGCGAACACGGCAATGCCGGCGACGATCAAGGTCGCGATCAGGGTGGGACGAATCCATCTTTTCCAGTTCATGCCGCTTACCCGATACCGGAATTCCGCGGCATCTCAAGGGCAACGCGTCGGGCCCACCAAAGAAACGGGCTCCACCCTGGCCTAAAACATAAAGACCCGGCGGATTTCTCCGCCGGGTCGAAGGTATTACGAAAGTGAAGGTCGCTAGGCGACTACCACTCGCGCCTCAAGACAACCTGACCCTTCCAAGACGAAGGAGTTGTTCCTGCTGCCGAAGTCCAGGCACCCCTGAGCTTGGTCGAGAAGCCAGTCGCCGGAGACCAGACCAAATCGCCCGCTGCGATCCAGCTCGAAGCCCCGCCGCCA
>JAYTZZ010000073.1:0-11584 GCA_043741595.1 Hyphomicrobiales bacterium
GGCGAGCGCGTCGCCGTCGGCGTGAAGTACTTTGGCGACGCCGGCGAGCTTCGCCGCCGCAGTCGCGGCGCCGCTGCAATCTTTGCCGGCGACGAGCACGTGGACATCGCCGCCGAGCGCCACCGCGGCGGTCAGCGCGCGCGCCGTCGAATCCCTGATCCCGGCGTCGTCGTGTTCGGCGAGAAGCAGGATCGTCATAGAACCTCAGCCTCGTTTCTGAGCTTGTCGATCAGTTCGGCGACGGTCGCGACTTTCACCCCGGCGCGGCGGGGCGGTGGCTCGGAGACCCTGACCACCGTCAGGCGCGGCGTCGTGTCGACGCCCAGCGCCGCCGCGGTCGTCTCGTCGAGCGGCTTCTTCTTCGCCTTCATGATGTTGGGAAGCGAGGCGTAACGCGGCTGGTTGAGGCGAAGGTCGGCGGTGATGACGGCCGGCAGCGTCAGTCGCACCGTTTCCAGGCCCCCATCGACCTCGCGCGTAACGAGCAACTCTCCGGCCTCGACGACGATCTTCGAGGCGAATGTACCGATCGGCCAGTCGAGGAGGGCGGCCAGCATCTGGCCGGTCTGGTTGGCGTCATCGTCGATCGCCTGCTTGCCGAGGATGACGAGCTGCGGGCTTTCGTTGCCGACAACGGCCTTCAGCACCTTGGCTACCGCCAACGGCTCCAGCCGACCGTCGGCGCGCACCAGGATGCCGCGGTCGGCTCCCATGGCGAGGCCGGTGCGGAGTGTGTCGGCGGCGGCCGCCTCGCCGACGGATACGACAACGACCTCGGTCGCGTGACCCGCTTCCTTGAGGCGGAGCGCTTCTTCGATGGCGATTTCGTCGAAGGGGTTCATCGCCATCTTGACGTTGGCGAGGTCGACGCCGCTGCCGTCGGCCTTCACGCGCACCTTGACGTTGAAATCGATGACCCGCTTCACGGGCACGAGAACCTTCATCACCACGGTCCTCTGGATTCGTCAGGTCGCGCGGGGTCGATCGGCGGTTCGCCTGCTGCCGTCTCGATGACCGCGGGCTCGCCGCGCCGATGTTCTGGCAATGCCTTGGCGAAAAGCGGCACCCCCTTCTGGCGCATGAAGACGACCAGCACGCCACCAATCACCAGCCCGCCAAGATGCGCCCACCACGCGATCTGGGCGTCACCCCCGCCGGAGAACGCCGCATAGAGCTGGAAGGCGATCCAGAAGCCCAGCACGTATTCGACCCGGAGACGCAGCGGGATGATGGCGTATATCCACACCTTTGCGCGCGGGTAGAGCAGCACGTAGGCGGCGACGTTACCGGCGACCGCCCCCGAGGCGCCGATCACGGGGGCTTCCGACATCGGATCGGAGAGCACGAAGATGTATCCGGCGGCGATCGCGCACAGGAAATAGAAGACGAAGTAGCGGAAGTGGCCGAGCGCATCCTCGATGTTGTCGGCGAACACCCACAGAAAAATCATGTTCCCAAGGAGGTGCCAGAAGCTGCCGTGGATGAAGGCGTAGGTGACGAGCGTCAGTGCGTCTGGAACGGCGAGAAGATCGGGCGACCGGGGAATGCCGCCGTTCAGGTACGCCGGCACCAGTCCAAACGAGATCGACGACAAGTTGGTCGGCTCGCCGCTGAAGCCGCCCCACTCGACGAAGAAGTAGATGAACACGTTGGCGGCGATAATGGTCCATGCCACGAACGGATAGCGGATGCGGCGCAGCGGGTTGGTGTCGTAGAGGGGGATGAACGCCAATGCGCTGCTCTTCCGCTATCGATTCTGGCCGGGCACCCAGAGGACGTCGCCGGCGCCGTTGTCGTTGAGCACGCGAGCAGCGACGAAGAAGAAATCCGACAGCCGGTTGATGTAGTGGACGGCTTCGGGATTGACGGTCTCGCGTGCCGCCAGTTCCACCGTCACGCGTTCGGCACGCCGCGCCACGGTGCGGCAGAGGTGGAGCGCCGCGGCTGCCGGCGTGCCGCCAGGCAGCACGAACGAAGTCAGCGGCCGGAGCTTCTCGTTCATGGCGTCGATCTCGCGTTCGAGACGCTCAGCCTGGATCGCGACGATCCGCAGGCGTTCGCGCGCGCCGACTTTCTCCGGCGTGGCGAGGTCGGCGCCAAGATCGAAGAGGTCGTTCTGGATGCGGGCGAGCATCGCGTCGAGATTGTCGCCGAGCGCGATGCGGTGGAGCCGCGCCAGGCCGACGCAGGCGTTTACCTCATCGACTGTGCCGATGGCGTCGAAACGCAGGTCCGACTTCGACCGCCGCTCGCCGGTGGCGAGCGCGCTGGTGCCGTCGTCGCCGGTGCGGGTGTAGATGCGGTTGAGGACGACCACGCTCGCCTCCTCAGCGGGTGCCGAAATAGAGCGCCGTCATCATGACGACGATGGCGACGAATTGCAGCATCACGCGCCAGCGCATGAGCTGCTGCGAGCGGTTGGGCGAGCCGCCCCGCATCATGTTGAACAGGCCGAGAACGAGGACAATGGCAACTGCGCCAACAGCCACCGGAGCGAGGTATTCGAGCGGGTTCGACATCGTCTGCCGGGGAAGCGGAACTTTCGGGAAACCGGCGCCTATATAGCCATATTCCACCCGCCCGTCTTGCCGTTTTGGCCCCGAACGCGCATCGTCTCGCACGGACGGGAGGCGGCACATGCGCGGGCTTGAAGGCAAGCGGGTGTTGATCACCGGGGCGGCGACCGGGATCGGGCGGGCGACGGCGATCCGCTTTGCCGAGGAGGGCGCGAGCGTCGCGGTCAATTTCGTCGGTGATCAGGAGCCGGCGGAGGGGCTGATCGAGGAGCTCACCCGAATCAGTCCGGAGGGCGGCCACATGCTGGCGCCGGCTGATATCTCCGACGAGGACGCGGTCGATTCGCTGTTCGCAGGCGTCGTCCAGGCGCTCGAAGGCCTCGATATTCTCGTCAACAATGCCGGCATCAAGATCGTCCATCAGCCGCACGAAGCGCTGATTGCCGACTACGACCGGGTCATGGCGGTGAACCTTCGCGGCGCGTTCCTCTGCGCGCAAGCCGCCATCCAGCATTTTCTCGATACCGGGCGGCAGGGCGCCATCATCACCACCTCATCGGTGCAGGCGGAAACGCCGGTGGATGACGACGCCATCGCCTACGTCATGTCGAAGGCGGGGATCACCGGCATGACGCGGGCGCTGGCGCTCCGCTACGCCCGCGACGGCATCCGCATCAATGCGGTCGGGCCTGGCGCGGTATTGACGCCAATGAATGCCGATTTCGCCAATCCCCAGTCGCTCCGACGCGTCGAGCGCGCCGTGCCGCTTGGCCGCGTTGCGCGACCCGAGGAGATCGCGAGCGTGATCGCCTTCCTCGCCTCGGACGATGCTTCCTACATCACCGGGCAGACGGTCTTCGCCGACGGTGGACTTGCGGTCGGCCGGCCGGCCTAGCCCCACACTACTGTCATCCCCGCGAAGGCGGGGAACCAGTAAACGCTATCGTCGATAGCTGTGCGCTGCCGTAAAAAGCATTTTTTGGCCGGCGTCACTGCAAGGTTCGGGGTGTCGGTGGATACTGGGTCCCCGCCTTCGCGGGGACGACAAATGGAATACGCTAGCGCTGGCGGAGCAGTACGCGGTCCATCAGCCGCGTCGGCAGGAGCCGCTTCAACCACGCGCCGACCTGGGTCGGGATCGTGATGCGATAGCGTGCGCGCGGGGTTTGCGCTTCGAGCGCATGGAGAAGCGGCGCCAGAGTCGCCTCCGGACCGAGCTTGAACCGCGACGAACGGCTGCCACTCGACAGGCGCGAAATCTCGCGGCCGTAGTCGTTGCGGAAATGCGAGTTGCGGATGTCGATCGTTTCCATGAAGCGGGCGCGGGCGCTGTCGAGCATGCGGCTGCGGATCGGTCCCGGCTGGATGATCGAGAGGTGGATGCCGGTGCCGCTGAGTTCGAGGCGAAGCGCATCGCTCCAGCCTTCGACGGCGAATTTGGACGCGCTGTAGGCGCCGGTGAAGCGAACCGCGACAAAGCCAAGCACCGACGAACAATTGACAATGCGGCCGTGACCTTGCTTGCGCATCGCCGGAAGCACGCGCCGGGTGAGATCGTACCAGCCGATGAAATTCGTTTCGAGCAGAGCGCGCAGGTGATCGGTGGAGAGATCCTCGACCGCGCCGGGGTGACTATAGGCGCCGTTGTTGAAGAGAGCGTCGAGCGTGCCGCCGGTCAGCGCCAGAACATGGTCGACTGCGGCAGCGATGCTCGCCTGATCGGAGTAGTCGAGACGCACCGTCTCCAGTCCCTCGGCCGCCAGACGATCGCAATCGACCTGACTCCGACAGGCGGCGAACACGCGCCAGCCGCGTGTCTTCAATGCATGGGCGGAATGATAGCCAATGCCCGACGAGCAGCCGGTGATGAGAATGGTGCGTCTCGTCATTGGCTCAACCGGACCGGCAACAACGGACAGTCCGGCAGGGAGAACCGTGGCCGCGCGTGGGCTCGGAACGTCCAACATGCTTAATTCCCCAGCTCGCTCCGCCGCTCCAATGACCATGACAAAGTCCATGGCCGGGGCGCAAGGGCGTTGAGGCTAAGTCCATTGGTGGCCTCCGGAATTCCCTTGCAGCATCCCTCCAAACAGCCAATCGGCCCAATAGAATCCCGTTACCCGTCACGGTTAACCAGAACACATGAAATCCTGCTTTGTCGGCCTCCGGCACCGTCCGCGTCCGAATCGCGTATCGTCAGGCAATTGGAGCCCGAGGTGGACGACACCATGAACGTCGGTGACATCAGCCTGCTGCGTCGCGCGTGGATCGTGCTCTCCGACGCCTTCGGCCACTTCAACGCCGACGACGGCTGGGCGATGGCGAGCCATGTGGCGCTGTCCGGGTTGATGGCGCTTTTTCCGTTCCTGATCTTCGTCGCTGCATTCGCGGGTTCGATCGGCGAGGCGGGTCTCGCCAACAGCGTGGCCGAGATTGTCTTCAATGCGTGGCCGGAGGAAGTCGCGCGACCGATCGCCGAAGAGGTCCGGCGTGTGCTGGTGCCGACGCACGGCGGGTTGCTCACCATATCCGCCGTCGTCGCCCTTTATCTCGCGTCGAGCGGCGTCGAGGCGGCACGCACGGCGCTCAACCGAGCGTACCGCGTCGTCGATCGGCGCTCGATAATCCTTCTGAGGTTGCAGAGCCTCGGCTTCGTCATTGTGGGCACCGCGATCTTTCTTGTCCTGGCGGGCCTCGGCCTGCTGACCGCCTCGATGCCGGCACTGAAGCCGTTCGAGACTGTGTTCGCATCGCTGGGCGCCGTGGTCACCAGCGTGCTCGTCATCGCCGCGCTGATCGTTGCCCACGTTTGGCTGCCGGCGGGCCGGCCGCACTGGCTGAAGCTATGGCCGGGGATCGTGGCGACGCTGGTCCTCTGGCTGATCTCGGCGTGGATCTTCGCCTTCTACCTGAGGCGCTTCGCCAACTATGCCGCGACCTACGCCGGCCTCGCCAGCGTCGTGACGGCGATCTTCTTTCTCTACGTTGTCGCAATACTGATGATCTTCGGCGCGGAATTCAACGCCGCGCTTGGGCGGCTCCGCGACCAGCGGATCGGCTAGGCGCTGACGGCGGCGGTGCCGCGAGCAAGAGCCGTCTGCATGGCGCTGTAAAGTTCGCGCGGGCTGTAAGGCTTGACCACCGAGCCGGTGAACCCGGCAGCGCGGGCCCGCGTTCCGGAAATCTCGGCGCGGTCATTGGTGAGCGCCACCACCGGCAACGCGCCGCGGGTACCGAGCGCCCGGATGAGCTGCACCGCGACGATGCCGTCCATGTCGGCCACGGACAGATCGATCACCACCAGATCGAGAGGCGTGTCGCGGCGGAGGAGAGCGAGCACCGATTCGCCGGTCGGGGTGCTCACAGGCGAGCATCCGAACTGCTGGCAAAGGACGGTCGCGACCAGGGCACCGGAAGCTGTCCCGCCGACGATGGCAACCTGCGGACGGCGTCCGTCCACGGTCGTGAGGCCGTGGGTTGACGCAGCGATGCCTTCTGAACTCGCCATCTTCGTCGCTATCCTCAGCCGCAGAACCCTTGCAAGTATCCGCCGCGTTGCTTAACGAGCGGCTAAGTTCCCGCCAGCGTCGTCCCGGTTTCTTCCCCATGGATCAGATCGCCGCCATCGTCGTCCCGGTCTTCGGGCTGATTGGCATCGGCTTTGTCGCGGCGTGGTCGCGGCTCCTCAACGAGACGACCGGCGAGGGGCTCGCCGACTTCGTCTTCACGGTCGCCATCCCGATGCTCATCTTCCGGGTTGTCGCCACCGCCGATTTTTCCGGCGGAGCGCCGTGGCTCTTGTGGATCGACTATTACACTGGCTTCACGCTGGCCTGGATCGCCGGAACATTCGTCATCCGTCGCGTATTCGGCCGCGATGCCCGTGCCGGCCTCGTCGCTGGCGTGTCGGCCGCCTATCCGAACGCGCTCCTCATCGGCATTCCGCTGGTCATTGCCGCCTACGGCAGCGAAGGAGCGGCGGTGATCTCGCTGCTCATCGCGATCCACCTGCCCATCCTCATAACGGTGAGCGCCATCCTCATCGAGCGCGCGCTGGTCACCGACGGCCTTTCGCCGGATGCGGATTCGCGGACGATTGTTCGCACCATCGCCAGCACGCTGATCAAGAATCCGATCGTCCTTGGCCTTTTCGCAGGCCTCGTCTGGCGGTTTACCGGCCTGCCCATCGGTGGGCCCGCGGGCGATGTCATCGGGCGCCTTGGCGACGCAGCGGCAACGCTGGCGCTTTTCTCGGTCGGCATGAACCTCCGCAAGTACGGCGTCTCCGGCAACGTGCGCGCGGCGCTGGCCGTAGGCTTCATCAAACTGCTTGCCATGCCGGCGGTAGTCTTTCTCGTCGTTGCCTACCTCATCCCGCTACCTCCGGTGTGGGCGAAGGCGATCGTCATTGCTGCTGCTTGCCCCACAGGGATAAACGCCTACCTCGTGGCGACCCGGTTCAAGACGGGCCAGGCGCTCGCCTCGAATTCCATCACGCTCACCACGGCGCTCGCAGTTGTTAGCGTCGCGTTCTGGCTGCGCGTTGTGGAGTGGCTGTAAGAAGGAAGGCGCGACGCTGTTTCTTGGCCTCCTCTCCCGGAGGGAGAGCGCTTCGCGTCTTGAGAGCGGAGCGAACTAGACGCGGAGGGTGAGGGGTTACGCCCTCTCGCCGACAGGTTCCTAATCCCTCACCCTTTTCGCCTAGGCTCACGTTCGTTCGCTAAGGCTCAAAGCCCTCTCCCTCCGGGAGAGGAGGTCCCAATCCCACCATCCGGCGAATATCGTCCGGCGTTTTTCCGGCTTCCCGCAATGACCGCAGCGACGTGTCGCGATCGGACTTCGCGAGCTTGCGGCCACTCGCATCCACGATCAGCCGATGGTGGTGGTAGGCCGGCGAGGGGAGGCCAAGCAGCTTCTGCAGCAGTACGTGCACCGACGTCGCCTGATAGAGGTCGCGCCCGCGCACGACATGGGTGACACCTTGCGCCGCGTCATCCACTGTCACCGCCAGATGATACGAAGTCGGCGTTTCCTTGCGGGCGATGATGACATCGCCCCACGCGGCCGGGTCGGCGGCGATCGCGCCTTCGCCCTCCTCATTCCATGACAGCGGCCCCGCAATAGTGATGGCGCGGTCCATGCGGAGACGCAGCGCGTACGACGAAGCCGCGGCGATACGCCTGTCGACTTCGGACGCTGGAAGGTCGCGGTCGCTGCTGGGATACAACGGCGCGCCGTCAGGATCGCACGGCCATGACGGAGCGGCTGTCACTGCGGCGATCTCGGCGCGCGAAAGGAACGCCGGATAGACGAGGTCCATCGCCGTGAGTCTTGCGAGCGCCGCGGCGTAGTCGGCCATGTGCTCGGACTGGCGGCGGACTGGCTCCTCCCAGCTCAGCCCCAGCCACCGGAGGTCCTCGTAGATCGCCGTCTCGTATTCCGGCCGGCAGCGCGCCTGATCAATGTCCTCGATGCGGAGCAGAAATCTTCCACCCGTCCCCCGGGACATCTCGAAGTCGGTCAGCGCGGAGAAGGCGTGGCCGAGATGGAGCTCGCCGTTCGGCGAGGGCGCGAAGCGGAAAACGGGTTGCACGGCGAGCCAGCGTCCGGCTTGATGGGGCATGTCTGCTTTAGCAGCCGAGAACCGGCGGACCAACCGGCGAGAGGCGATGCGCACCATCGATACGAGCGACGACCTCGCCGAAGGGCTTGCCCATCTCACACGCATCGATCGTCGGCTGAAGGCCGTGGCGAAGACCGCCGGCACGCTGCCGCTCCGCCGCCGCGAAGCGGGCCTCACAGGACTCGCCCGCATCATCGTCGGGCAGCAGCTTTCCGTCGCCAGCGCCAACTCCATCTGGAACCGTTTCGCCGAAGCTTTCCCCGACATGACTGCCGACGCGCTTCACCGGGCGCGCGAGCCGCGTTACCGCAGGGCGGGCATGTCGGGGCCGAAGATCAAGACGCTTCGCGCCATCGCCGCGGCCGTTTGCGGCGGCCTCGATCTCGATGCCTTGGCGCACCTGCCGGCCGAAGAAGCGCACGCGACGCTGACGCAGATTCACGGCATCGGTCCGTGGACGGCGGACATCTATCTCGTTTTCTGTCTCGGCCACCCGGACATCTTCCCGGTCGGCGATCTCGCGCTACGCAACGCGGTCGCCGATGCCTTCGGTTTGCCGACGCCGATCGATCCCGACGAGGTAGCAGCTATCGCGGAGAAGTGGTCGCCATGGCGGAGCGTCGCCGCGACCCTCTTCTGGGCCTACTACGGTGCGAAACGCGCGAAAGTTCTGGTGCCGGTATGATCGATGGCCCGCGCATTCAGCCGGCGGGAAGGAGCCCGGCAAAGAGCGTCGTCGTCTTCCTCCATGGCTATGGTGCGGATGGCAACGACCTCATCGACATCGGGCGCATGTGGGCACCGCTCATGCCGGAGACGGCGTTCGTGTCGCCGCACGCGCCTGACCCCTGCGCCGAGGCGCCGGTGGGGCGCCAGTGGTTCCCGCTCGCTGGGGTCGATCCTGTGAAGCTTCGCGAAGGCGTGGTTCACGCTGCGCCGGGACTCGACGCATTTCTCGATGCCGAACTTGTCCGCCACAGACTCACTGACGATCGCCTGGCCCTCGTCGGGTTCAGCCAGGGCACGATGATGGCACTGCACGTCGCGCCGCGCCGGGCCAAGGCGATCGCGGGCGTCGTCGGCTACTCCGGCCTTCTGCCAGGACCGGAGTTCCTGAAGGCCGAAGTCAAACAGCGCCCGCCCGTGCTTCTCGTACATGGCGACGCCGACCCGCTCATTCCGTCGCTGGCGCTTTTCGCAGCCGCGCGGGTTCTCGGCGATACCGGTTTCCAGGCGGAGTGGCACATGCGCCCCGGCCTCGAACACGGCATCGATCAGGAAGGACTCGACCTCGGGGCAGCCTTCCTGCGGCGCGTTCTCGCCTGATTCTTCCCGAATCGTAGAGATTACCGATCTGTCACGTGAAAGCGAAGGCTGTGCGCGCTATCTGAGAAAGATCATGCTCCAGAAATCCCCCAAGCTCGCGGATGCCGCGGAATCCCCGACCGCGCCTGACATCGCCGCCGTGCTCAAAGCCGGCGCGCCTACCCGCAAGCTCCGCAGGTATGTCATCGCCGGCGTGGTCGTGCTCGCTGTGGCCGTCGCCGGGTGGATGACTTTCGGCGGCAGCGCCACGTCCTCCGCGGTCACCTACACCACGGTGCCGGTCACGCACGGTGGGCTGACGGTGAGCGTCACAGCCACCGGCACCGTGCAGCCCACGAACCAGGTGCAGATTTCGAGCGAGCTTTCGGGCACAGTCGCCACGGTCGATGCCGACTTCAACGATCGCATCACCAAAGGTCAGCCGCTCGCCACGCTTGTTCCCGATAATCTCCAGGCCGCCGTGGCGCTTTCCGAAGCGACGCTGACGGCGCGCGAGGCCGATGTGCGCCAAGCGCAGGCGACCGTCGACGAGACCGCCGCGGCCTACGCCCGTGCCCAGCAGCTCTCCGCCAAGCAACTTGCGTCGCAGGGGACCACCGAATCCGCCAAGGCCGCCGCCGACCGTGCCGTCGCCACGCTCGCCAGCGCCAACGCCAATCTCCGGATTGCGCAGGCCAACGCCGCCATCACCAAGTCCGATCTCGAGAAGGCGAACATCACGTCGCCGATCGATGGCGTCGTCCTCTCCCGTGCCGTCGAAGTCGGCCAGACGGTCGCCTCGTCCCTACAGGCGCCGATCCTGTTCACGCTCGCTGAAGACCTGACCAAGATGCGGCTCGAAGTCGACATCGACGAGGCCGACGTCGGCAAGGTGACGCAGGGGGACACCGCGACCTTTACGGTCGAGGCGTACAGCGGCCGCAAGTTCCCGGCGACCATCGCTCAGATCCGCTACTCACCCGCAACCGTCGAAGGCGTCGTCACCTACAAGGCGATCCTCACCGTCGACAATTCCGAGCTCGTCCTCCGGCCGGGTATGACGGCGACCGCCGACATCACCGTCGAAGAGGTGAAAGACACGCTGCTCGTGCCGAACGCGGCGCTCCGCTATGCCCCGCCGGTCGCCCAGCAGGCGCGCCAGCGCACTGGTGGTCTGCTCGGTCTGCTCATGCCAAGTGGCGGCGGACGCAATCGCGCCATCGTGCCGGCCGCTACCGGCGCTGATGGCACACGCACACTCTATGTGCTCCGCGACGGCGCTCCGGAAGGTGTGACCGTCAAAGTCGGTGTCAGCGACGGAAGCCACACGGCAATCGTCGGCGGCGACCTCAAGGAAGGCGATGAGGTCGTCAGCGGCTCGAAGACGGCGAGCTGAGATGGCCCCTCTCATCCGCTTTCGCGGCGTCACCAAAGTCTATGGCACCGGCGACGCGGCCGTCGCGGCGCTGAAGGGCGTCGATTTTTCCATCGACCGCGGCGAGTTTGTCGCGGTCATGGGCCCTTCGGGCTCCGGCAAGTCGACCGCCATGAACATCCTCGGCTGTCTCGATACGCCGACGCAGGGAACTTACGAGTTCATGGAGGCGGCGGTCGGCTCGCTCAACCGCGACCAGCAGGCGTTGCTCCGCCGCCACTACCTCGGTTTCGTTTTCCAGGGCTTCAATCTCCTGCCGCGCACCTCGGCTGTCGAAAACGTCGAGCTGCCGTTGATGTATCGTGGCGTTCCCGCGGCAGAGCGCCGGCGTCTGGCGCTTGCGGCGTTGGACAAGGTCAGTCTCGCCGACCGCGCCAACCATGATCCGAACGAGTTGTCCGGCGGCCAGCAGCAGCGCGTTGCCATCGCGCGGGCCATCGTCACCGAGCCACAGGTGATGCTCGCCGACGAGCCCACCGGCAACCTCGACTCGGCGACCAGCGTCGATGTGATGAACCTCCTCACCGGACTGAACCGCGACGACGGCATCACCATCGTCATGGTCACCCATGAGCGGGACATGGCCGCCTACGCCGACCGCATCATCCACTTCCGCGACGGCCACATCGCCGCCGAGGACATCACGGTGGAGGCGGCCTGATGCTCTACGAAACGCTGAAACTCTCGATCCGCACGATCCTCAGG
>JAYTZZ010000074.1:0-2055 GCA_043741595.1 Hyphomicrobiales bacterium
CAACCCAGAGAGCACTATTGCATCCAACGTTTTATTTGAGCATAAAATGAATTCGATAAGTATAGTAAAAAACCACGCATTTCTGAAACGATCCGTTTACCTAGTCCCCCAACGAAAAAAGCCGCCCAGTGGGCGGCCTTAGTCAAAAAGCGGGGACGAAAAGGCTAGGCGAGGCCCTGATCCAGCGAACTTGCGGTCTGCAGCGTACCGAATTCGATGGCAACGCCCTCGTCGAAATGCCTGACGACACTGCCTCGAATCTTGCCAATCAGGAGAGGCGAGCCGATCGGCGGTTTGACTTCCATGCCAAGCGCGGCGCCGGAATACGACATATCCATTACCTTGGCGCGGTATTCGCGGCCGTCAGGAAGAGAGACGGTCACAGAGGTCACGTTCGGGGATGCCCGGTCGTGGCGGCGGTCCTCCGGAAGGTTCAATTCGTGCCTGTTGGCAAGCCAGGTGAGCTTCGCCGCCAGCTTGTCCTTCTTTCGCAGCGTGGCGACGATCGTCATCGCGAAGCCGCCATCGTAGGCGCGGGTGATCTGCCCCTCGATACGCCCGATGTGGTCAATATACGCGACAACGCGTTCGCCGACCCGCCCCACGATCGGGGTGGTGAGAGCTACGCTGCCCGGCGACATGTTGAGGGTTTGGCAGGGGAATTCCCGGCGGTCTTCCAGCATGAAGCGGCCAAGCAAGTTGACTGTGACGCGCTGGTTTCGACGGCGGTCGTGCTGCCGGATCAGCGAGCGCTGTCGGAACGTTTGTGGAGCGGCCATCGCTGGGTAAATGCTCGGGTTGTCGAGTTCAACCCAAAGTGTCGGTCATTGCGGTTAACAAGCGGTAACGGAACTAGGTGGCATGTTTACCTAGCGCCCAGAGTTTTACCGCGCGGCGATCATTCCTTGCCGCCGTCGACCACAAAAAGATGGCCCCGGCGTCGCGAATTGGGCACCGGGAGTGAGACCACGCTGGCGGATGGTGCGGGGGTACTCCGCGGCACTGCCGAGACGTCGGTCCTGCGGCGTCCGAATTGGGGGGTCTCATCCGGCCAAATCAAGCGAAGGCTGGCGATCGTCTGACGCACGATTGGTTCATTGCCCAGCCAATACGGTCTTTCCAGCACGGCGAGGCTACCAAGGACGCGGTCGAATGTGTGTCCGGAGTGACGCAGCGGGAGAAGCAGGAGCTCGGCCGCCACCTCCTGGTCGCGCGCCGTCTTCGCCTCGACGGTGACGACAGCTGCCGCGCCGTCCTCGGAAACCGCGGCAGCAAGCGTCGCCATCGCCGAGCGGTCGTCGGCGCGCCAGAGGTCGAAGAAGTTGGTGCCCTTCAATTCGCGACAAAAGATCGAGCAAACCCGGGTGCCGGCGAGGCGCACGGTGTAGTTCTCACGATCGGCTACCTCGAGAATGAACGTGTCGGCGAGAACGCGGCGGATGTCGCTCGGTTCGATCGCGCTGCGATGGGGTGCACGCTCGCTGCCGCGAACGCGATTCCAATACTCGAAGAGTTCGCGTGACGCACTGTGTTTCACTACTGCCATCCCGTCTCACTATGGGGCCGCGTCTTGCCGTCGGTCGTCCCGTTGCCGGCTCCGCGTCCAGGTTCGGGACAGGCTTTGTGCCCTTTTTCCCGGCCTGCCATTGTGACTGCAGACTGCATGCCAGCGGATCTCTAAGTCCGGCCGGTAAGGTTGATGGGTGCCGGCCGTTGCTGACCCGCTGCCCGGCGTGTCAGGTTCGGACGCTGATTTTCGCGGTCGGGGGTCGATTGCGGGACGTGACCAAACCGCCCGCGCGCCGGATAGTCAGCGCCGGGCGGTCTTGTTTTTCGGCGACGCGTGGCCGGTCTTTGGCTACGGTTGACCGACGAGCCCGCCGAAGCCGTAATTTGGCCTGAGAGAATACCGCACCTTCAGCCGATGAACGCCCCGATCCCCAACCCCCACGCGCCTGCGACGCGCCAGCCGATCTTCAACCTACCAACCGTGGTGAGTGCGTTGATCGCCCTGATGCTGGCTATCCATGCGGGCCGCGTGTTCTTCCTCGGTCA
>JAYTZZ010000075.1:0-2053 GCA_043741595.1 Hyphomicrobiales bacterium
CCCGGAGTTCCTCCGACTGACGGAAGACGACGGCAGCCCGTGGATCGTTTACATGCGCTTCGGCGACGATCTCTTTCTTGAGCTTTTTCCCGGCGGACACGACCGCTTCCCGGGTCCGGAAGGCACCGGGTCAATCACCTCTCACTCACCGTTGACGACATCGAGGCAACCGCATTCGCTGCATAGGCCGCGAAACTCGCCGCCGAAGCCGGCCTAGCCCCAGACCTCATGGGCTATTTCGACGATCTCGCCGAGCTTCGCCCATTGGGCATCTTCGGTGAGTATGTTGCCCTCCTCAGTGGAAGCGAAACCGCACTGGGGCGATAGCGCGAGCTGGTCGAGCGGCGCGAACTTTGTCGCCTCGTCGATCCGGCGCTTCACGTCGTCCTCCTTCTCCAGCGCACCGTTCTTGGACGTAATGAGGCCGAGGACGACAACCTTCTTGCCTTTGGGCAGGAAGCGTAGCGGCTCGAAGCCCCCTGCCCGCTCGGTGTCGTACTCGAGGAAGTAGCCATCGATGTCGAGTTTGCCGAGAAGCGTCTCGGCCACAGGCTCGTAGCCGCCTGACGAGATCCACGTCGATCGGAAATTGCCGCGGCAGACGTGCATGGTGACTGTGAGATCGGCAGGGCGGCCTTCCAGCGCCGCGTTGATGGTGCGGGCGTAGCGCTCCTGTAGCCGGTCGGTATCGTCGCCGCGGGCACGTGCCTCGGCCAGCTGCTTTTCGTCGCAGAGATAAGCCCAGACCGTGTCGTCGAGCTGCAGATAGCGGCAGCCTGCGTCGTAGAAGGCGTGGATCGCTTGTCTGTAGGTCTTGGCCGCATCCTCGAAGAACTCGTCGATGTCGGGATAGACCGCCTTGATCGCCTGATAGCCGGCGCGGAAATGAAGAACGCTCGGGCTCGGGATCGTCATCTTGGGCACAAGGCGCGTGTGCGCTTTCAGAAACTTGAAGTGCTCGATCATCGGGTGATTGGCAGGCCAACCGATCTTGCCGGTGATGGCGATGCTCTCGGCCTTGGTTTGCACCCCATGAAACTGGATGCCGTGGTCAAGCTGGATGAGCTTGCAGCCGACAAGATGCGACAGGAAATCGAAATGCCACCACGAGCGGCGGAACTCGCCGTCGGTTGCGGACTGCAAGCCGACCGATTCCTGCCGGGCAAGGATTTTTTCAACCTCGCGATCTTCAATCGCGCGCAGAGCCTCGGCGCTTATGTCGCCAGCCGAGCGCTTGGCCCGGGCTTCTTTCAGCGCCGCGGGGCGGAGCAGGCTTCCGACCATGTCGGCGCGAAATGGGGGTTTGTTCCTTTGCATGGCAGCGCCTCCGTTCAACAGGTTCGACTCTAGCGCTTGACCAGGTGGCGGCGGATCGGAAAAAGCTGCCAGTGCAGCCTTTCCTCGACGAAGCCCCAGAGGCCGCGCGGCGCCACCAGCATGACCGTGGCGGCGAGTGCGCCGAGGGTGATCAAGTACCAGGTGCCGAAGTGGGCGAGATAATCCTGCAGGAAATAGAGGACGATGGCGCCGACGATCGGCCCTTCCATCGTGCCAATCCCACCGATGACAACGATGAAGATGACGTACGCCGTCCAGTCGGTGACGGAGAAGGCAGCATCCGGCGATACGCGCGCCTTTTGCAGGTAGATGAGCGCGCCAACGAGGCCGGTGCCGAAGGCGGCGATGACATAGATCGCCAGCCGCGTGCGGAAAGAGTCGACGCCAAGGCTGACCGCCGCAGCCTCCGAGTCGCGGATTGCGGCGAGCGCCAGCCCGCGGCGTGAGCGGAGAAGGAAATAGATCAGCGCCAGCGTGCCGAGCAGAAGCGTCAGCGCCAGCCAATACACAGCGATATCGCGGGCCGCGGGCGTGCGCACATCGAACGTCGCCGCGATCCACTTCAGGCCGAACATCTGGTTTGTGATGTCGGGGCCGAGTGAGGTTCCGGTGCCACCGCCGAGCGTTGTCCTGAACTGGGCCAGCACCAGGCGGAACACCTCCGCCGCCACCCAGGTGCCTACAGCGAAGTAGGCGCCGCGCAGCCGAAAGACGA
>JAYTZZ010000076.1:0-2051 GCA_043741595.1 Hyphomicrobiales bacterium
CCGTCGGCAACGCCCTCATTAATCATCCGAAAGTGGCGATGATCTCCCTCACCGGCGATATCGCCACAGGGAAGAAGGTACTGACCGCCGCCACGAAGACGATCAAGCGCACGCATCTCGAGTTGGGCGGCAAGGCGCCGGTCATCGTCTTCGACGATGCCGACATTGCTTCGGTCGTCGAAGGCGTTCGCGTCTTCGGCTACGCGAATGCCGGGCAGGATTGCACAGCCGCGTGCCGCATCTATGCCGGGGCCAAGGTCTACGACAAGCTCGTTGCCGACCTGTCGTCGGCGGTCTCAACCATCGCGTATAATCACGCCAACGACGCGGAGAACGAGATCGGGCCGCTCATTTCCGAGCGCCAGCGCGAGCGCGTAGCGAGCTTTGTCGAACGCGCGAGCGAAATGAAACACATCTCGGTCGCCACCGGCGGAAAGCGCGCTCCCGGCCCGGGCTTCTACTATACGCCGACGGTGGTCGCCGGTGCGAAGCAGGAGGATGAGATCGTCCGCCGCGAGGTCTTCGGGCCGGTGGTCTCGATCACCCGTTTCACCGACCCGGAGACCGCAGTCGCGTGGGCCAACGACTCGGACTACGGCCTCGCCTCCTCCGTGTGGACGAAGGATGTCGGCAAAGCGATGGCGGTGGCGGCGCGGCTTCAATACGGCTGCACGTGGATCAACTGCCACTTCATGCTCGCCAACGAAATGCCCCACGGCGGCATGAAGCAATCAGGCTACGGCAAGGACATGAGCGTCTACGCACTGGAGGACTATTCGGTCGTCCGCCACGTCATGGCAAAGCTGGCGTAGCCTCCCCTCCGGAACCAACCGGGCGTTGGCGCGTTGACGCGCACGACACTCGCATGGTCTGGAGAGAAAACATGGGTATCACGAGGGCAGTTCTTGGCGTCGTCGCAGCCGCCGGAGTAGCGCGATTTCTCGCGCCGAAGGAAACGAAGCGAGTTATCAAGTCCGCGAAGCACGCTATCACCGCGGGCGCCACTTCTGTGAAGCGAAAGGCCGCGTCGATGGCTAAGCCGGCGAAGGCGGGCGCCAAGAAGGCGTCCGCAACATCGACCAAAAAGAGAGCCTCGGCCAAGACGCGGAAAGCTCCGCGGCGCCCGGCAGCCCGCAAGACGAGCCGCTAGCTGATAGCTCCAGCGTGGTGGTGGAGTGTCCGCGCGACAACCCCCGGAATCTTGATTTCGACGCAGCCGATCGCCATTCTGTCAGAATCGCCGATGCGATGTGGCCCCTTGTTTGTGGTCGGCGCGATGAATGCGGCTGATGCATCGGCGGAATTTGCCCCTCGCTCCAACCGGAGCCTTGAGGTCGGTAACGGGCGCGCTCGCTGCGCGCCCCGATGTCATGGTCATCAGCCATGAGCGCCCCGGCACGCACTTCCTGATCAACGCGCTGACACGCGCGTACGACTATCCTGAGCGGTTTCTGGACTTCGACCAGAGCTCACTCAACATCAACTACTTCGCCCCCCAGACGATCGCTAGTACCGTCGCTGAGCTGGCCAAACGACGTTCTTCGGCAATCATCAAGTCGCATCATGCCGTCGATTTCTTCGACGGTATTCTCAATGAAGTCTTGAAGAAGACAATTGTCCTCTACATCCACCGCGATCCGGTCGATGTGATGGTATCCCTCTGGCGATTTATCAATCACTGGGGCTGGCGCGAAGGCCCTCGCCGCGAAAGCGCGCTCGAGTTCGCCGCAGCCGAGCCGGAGGGACAGATGCTGCGCTACCAGATGCTCCAGCAGAGCAATATGCTCCACCGCTGGGCCCACCACGTCAATGGCTGGACCTCCGCCGCGCAAGAGCGCGAACGCATCGTCGTGGTCAGGTTCGATCAACTAAAGAACAGGTACGAACAGACCGTCGCGGATTTCCGCGGCTTGCTCGGCCGCCGCTCCGGCAGCCTGGCGCCGCCTAGCCGAACAGCAAACGTGATTCACGGTGCGCCCGTCGATCGGCTTGAGCGGCCGGACAGGGACGCGCTCCGGGCGCTGGCCCTCGCCGAGGTCGGCGAGACAATG
>JAYTZZ010000077.1:0-2043 GCA_043741595.1 Hyphomicrobiales bacterium
GAAACTCTGGTGGACGTCCTGGCCGCGACCTTCCGCCTGCAGCATGATTCCGGTGTCGAGATGTACGGAGCATTCCGTCTTGAAGCCCGATCCCTCGCGCTCGACGGTCACATGACCGGTGAACCCGCCGTCGAAATATTTGGCGACAGCGCCGCCGACGCGGCCATCGACATGGCTGCGAAAGCTCTCGCCGATATCGACATTTTTTCCGGAAATGCGCAGGCCCATGGGGGCTTCGAACCTTCTGAACCGTTGCTCGGGTTCGCCAGCTTCAAGACCGTCGATCATGGCCCAATTCGTGGCCCTAATCATGGCAACGGCTCGCGTCAGACCTGGCCCGCCGGGCGGAGTTTCGCTGTTGCTACTGCACCGCCCGGTGCTGCTGGGCGCTCCTTCTAGGGACGGCTACCGGACAAGTCAACCGAGCGGAAAATAGGGCCCAGCAATCCGCCAGATTAAGGTTCCAAAGACCTCAGGCGGTCGCCTGTTTTTCGCGGCGGCGCTGGACGGAGGAGGGGATTCGCATCGCCTCGCGATATTTCGCTACCGTGCGGCGGGCGATCTCGACGCCCGAATCGCGCAGCACTTTCACGATCGTATCGTCGGAAAGTATAGAGGCGGGCGCCTCGTCGTCGATCAGCTTGCGGATACGGAAGCGCACCGCCTCCGCCGAATGCGCCTCGCCGCCTTCCGCGTGCGCAATCGACGCGGTGAAGAAATATTTCAGTTCGAAGATGCCGCGCGGCGTCGCCATGTACTTGTTCGAGGTGACGCGCGACACCGTCGATTCGTGCATGCTGATCGCCTCGGCGATGGTCTTCAGGTTGAGTGGGCGCAAATGCTGGACGCCCTCGGCGAGGAACGCATCTTGTTGGCGCACGATCTCGGTCGCCACCTTCAGGATGGTGCGCGCCCGCTGGTCAAGGCTCTTCACCAGCCAGTTGGCGGTCTGCAATGCCTCGGCGAGATAAGCCTTGTCGCCGTCGTTCTTCCGCTGCTTGGCGACGGTGGCATAGTAGGTCTGGTTGACCAGCACCTTCGGCAGCGTGCCGGCGTTAAGCTCGATCAGCCAGCCGCCGTCCGGGCTCTGCCGCACGATCACGTCGGGGATCACCGGCTGCACATGCATGGCGCCGAAGGAGCTGCCGGGCTTTGGATTGAGCGCGCGCAGTTCCTGGATCATCTCGGCGAGGTCTTCCTCATCTACCCCGCAAAGCCGCCGCAGCGCTGCATTCTCCCGCTTTGCCACAAGGTCGAGATGGGCGACCAGTGTCGCCATTGCAGGATCGAACCGGTCGCGCTCGCGGAGCTGGATGGCGAGGCACTCGGCAAGATCGCGGGCACCGATGCCGGCGGGCTCAAATGTCTGGATGACGGCGAGCGTGTTTTCGACGAGCGCGAGTGGCGCGCCGAGACGCTCGGCGACAGCCGCGAGATCGATGCGGAGATATCCGGTTTCGTCGATTTCGTTGACCAGCGTCTGGCCGATGAGGCGCATCGCCGGGTCCTGCACGGCGAGGCCGAGCTGGTCGGTGAGGTGCTCGGCCAGCGTCTTTTCTTCGGCGACGAAAGCTTCGAGATTATAATCTTCCGATGACACTGGCTGGCGCGAAGGCGTCGTCTGCCAGGTCTCCGCCGGCCGACCCGGCGCGGATTCGCCTGGCGCCTTGACGGCATCGTCGGGGAAGACGTTGGTGAGATCGGTGTCGTTTTTCTCGGCGATGATTCCGGGATCAACGTCGATACGCGGGTCCAGCCAGTCGGCTTCGTCCGCAGCCCTGTCGCCGCCATCCTGGGGCGCCTCGCCATCGTCGGCAGTCGTATCCGCGCCGCCGTCCTCGGCGCCATCGCCGTCTGCCCGTTCGAGCAGCGGATTGCGCTCAAGTTCGGCATCGACATAGGCGATCAGGTCGAGGTTGGAGAGCTGCAGGAGCTTGATCGCCTGCATCAACTGCGGCGTCATCACCAGCGATTGGCTCTGGCGGAGCTCCAGCCTGTGCGAAAGCGCCATGAACGCGGTGCCCAAAAAAGCGGGTGCAGGTC
>JAYTZZ010000078.1:0-4977 GCA_043741595.1 Hyphomicrobiales bacterium
GCGGCAACATGAACAGGGAGCCTTCGACGCTGCTCATGTTCTGATCGGCAACAAACGGCTCGATCCCCGCCTCGCGAAGCAGTGCTTCTACGAAGGAGATCAGCACCAAGTCGTTGGTACGCAACAATTCTTCCATGACGGCTCCGCCGGCTGCTTCCGGTCCGGCCATGGGTACGCCGTTGGGGCGTGGCGCACAATCGCACCCCCTTCCCTTGTCCCAATGGCACAGCCTGCCTAATCTCCCGTGGGGCCACTCACTGGAGCGCCGGTTTTGGGCGTTGTCGTTCCACTAGACGAAAGCAAGCGCCGGCCGGGCGCCAGCATCGAGCCGCTGATGCGGCTGACGCGCGAGCCGATGGAGCGCGTCAACGAAATCATTCTCGCGCGCGCTGGTTCCAGTGTTGAGCTCATCCCCGAGATCGCCCGCCACCTGATCGATTCCGGCGGCAAGCGACTTCGGCCGATGCTGACTATCGCCGCCGCCGGCATGTGCGGCTACGAGGGCGAAGGCCGGGTGAAACTCGCGGCAAGCGTCGAATTCATGCACACCGCGACCCTTCTGCATGACGATGTCGTTGACGAAAGCGACCTCCGGCGCGGCAAGGCAGCGGCGCGGATGGTGTGGGGCAATCAGGCGAGCGTGCTCGTCGGCGACTTTCTGCTGGGTCAGGCTTTCAAGATGATGGTCGAGGTCGGTTCGCTCGACGCACTCGAAATCCTTTCCAACGCCG
This sequence comes from Hyphomicrobiales bacterium, assembly GCA_043741595.1. GTDB lineage: Bacteria > Pseudomonadota > Alphaproteobacteria > Rhizobiales > Kaistiaceae > DASZQY01. The sequence continues at coordinate 732 of JAYTZZ010000078.1, forward strand.
CGGCGATCATTGCCGAGGGCGAAGTCATGCAACTCGGCGCTGCGAAGAATACGGCGACGACCGAAGACGAATACCTGGCGGTCATCCAGGCAAAGACCGCGGCGCTTTTCTCGGCGGCGGCGGAGGTAGGCCCGGTACTCGCTACCCGTGGGCGCGCGGAGCGCGCGGCCTTCCGCTCTTACGGCACCAACCTCGGTCTCGCCTTTCAACTCGTCGATGACGCGCTTGACTACGGCGGGTCATCGTCAGATCTAGGCAAGCGCGTCGGCGACGACTTCCGCGAAGGCAAAATCACGCTGCCGGTCGTGCTTTCCTACCGCCGCGGGACAGACGCCGACCGGGCCTTCTGGAAGAAGGCGCTGGAAGAAGGGAATATCGCCGAGGGCGATCTGGATCGCGCTGTTGCCCTGATGCGCAGCCACCGGGCGATTGAAGACACGGTCGAACGCGCGCGGCACTTCGGCGCGGTTGCCCGCGACGCTTTGGCCCCGTTCCCAGAATCGCCACACAAAGCGGCTTTGCTAGAAGCAGTCGACTTCTGCATTGCTCGCGTCAGTTGATGTGTTAGGGACGAGTTGACTGCGGGCTTGCGAGCACGGCGCAAAGCCGCCATCCTGCCGGAAACCCGCTCGAACCAGACCGAACCGAGGCTCATGCGCAATTCGCACTGCTTCCGCCTAAGCGTCACGTTCGCAGCCGCAATGCTGGCGGGCGGCGTTGGGGCGTTGGCGGAAACGCCGCGAATCATCAAGGCGTTCGAGATGCCGCCGTCGTTCTCCGGGAGCTACCTCGCCGGACGCGCCGCCGATCAGGCGCGCGATGTTGGCGCCGCGGTAACGTTTTACAGGAACGCGATCAAAGCCGACGCGGATCCCTCGCTCATGGAGCGGCTCCTGCTCCTCAGCCTCGCGGCCGGCGATATCGAACCTTCGTTCGACCTCGCCACGCGCTTGGTGAAGTTCGATACAAGTAACCCCGCGGGCCGGCTTGCACTGGGAGTGCAGGCCCTCAAAGCAGGTGACTCCGAGGCCGCCACCGCGCAGGTCAAGCAGATGGGGGCGGCGGAGCTGTCGCGATTGACCAGCGGCCTCACCCAGGGCTGGATTTTGTTTGCCGCCGGCAAAGTGGACGACGCTGTCACCAACATCAGGGCAATCACCGGACCGACATGGTTCGCAGTCTTCAAGGAGTTCCACGTCGCCCTTATCCTCGACGCAGCCGGGCGCACCGCCGAGGCGGCTGAAGCAATCTCCCATGCGTACAAGACCGAGACGCCGTCTCTGCGCCTGGTCGTCGCGTATGCCCGGATCATGGCGCGCGGCGGGAAGCGGGATGAAGCAATAAGGGCCATCACTTCCATTGGCGGCACCGACCCACGGCACCCACAACTTCGCACCCTTCTCGCCGACATTCAGGCCGGCGCCAGCGTGAAGCCACTTGTTGCGACGGTATCGGCAGGGGTAGCCGAGACGCTCTATGGTCTCGGTTCGCTTATCGGCACCGATGACGGGCCGGAAATTGCCGCCGCCTATCTCCGCCTCTCGTCTTACCTCGACGTCGATGGCTACCTTTCGACGGTAGCGCTTGGCGACGTATTCCAGGCGGTCGAACGCTTCGAGGATGCGATCGCGGTCTACGAGACGGTTCCCAAGACAGCCGAGGTGCGCCGCAATGCCGACATCCAGATCGGCCTTTGCCTCGCGGCACTGAAGAAGCCCGACGAAGCGATCACCTCCCTGCGGCGGGTCCTCGACGCCGACCCACAGGACGTGGAAGCGGCGATCAGCCTCGGGAATGTCTATCGCAACGACAGCCGCTTCGCGGAAGCCGCCACTGCCTATACGCAGGCCATCGATACGCTCGGCGATCCGGCGAAGACCGACTGGCGGATCTTCTACTACCGTGGCATGGCGCTCGAGCGCGCCAAGCGCTGGCCGGAGGCGGAAGTGGACTTCAAGCAGGCGCTTCTCATCAGCCCCGAGCAGCCTTCGGTCCTGAATTACCTTGGCTACTCCTGGGCAGAACAGGGCCTGCACCTCGACGAAGCGCTTAGCATGATAAAAAGGGCAGTCACGCTGTCGCCCAACGACGGGTACATCGTCGATAGCCTCGGGTGGGCCTACCACAAGCTCGGTCGCACGCAGGAGGCCGTCAAAGAGCTGGAGACCGCTGTTGAGCTCTCCGGCGGAGACGTGACCATCAACGACCACCTCGGCGATGCTTACTGGGCTGCCGGGCGAAAACGCGAAGCACGCTTCCAGTGGGAGCACGCCCGCGGGCTCAACCCCGATGACAAGGAACAGCTCGCGAAGATCATCAACAAGATCGAACACGGGCTCGACGACCAACGCTCCGAGGGGTCCACCGGGGCAAATTCGATTCAGGTCGCGAAGGGCGAGAGCCTCTGGGTCATCGCCGGACGGGTCTACGGCGATCCCGGGCAATACAGTCGTATTCTCGATGCAAATAAAGACAGGATCGGCGATCCAAACGTCATATTCCCGGGAATGACCCTTGATATACCCTCGGACAAAGTGAACTAGGCAAGAGGTGCGGCTTCTTGCGACGGCGTAACTTCAAACAATGGACGACATTGCCCAGGCGATAGAGAACGCGATCGGCGAAGGCGCGAGCGGCAGCGAACTGGCGTGCGCCAAGATCAATCTGGCGCTCCACGTTACCGGCCGGCGCACCGACGGCTATCATCAGATCGAGACTCTGGTGGTCTTCGCGGACTATGCCGATGTCGTCAGCGCCCAGGCCTCAACGGATGGGCGCATGCGCCTGACGGTCAAGGGGCCGCTCGCGGCCAAGCTCGCCGACACGGCGCCCAACGACAATCTCGCCATACGCGCAGCCAGTGAGTTGATGCGCGCGCCCGACGGCAGGCAGGGCAAGCTGCCGGCGACGAAGCTGGTGCTGACCAAGCGCATACCGGTAGCGGCGGGCCTTGGCGGCGGCTCGGCAGATGCGGCGGCGGCGCTTCGGCTCCTCAACCGCGAATGGCGCCTCAAGCTCAGCGAAGACGCGCTCGCCCGGATCGCCCTCAGGCTCGGCGCCGATGTTCCCATGTGTCTCATGTCAAAGCCTCTCGTCGCCAAGGGAATCGGCGAGCGGATTACTCCGGTCAAAGGGATGCCAGCGATGCCGATCGTGCTTGCGAATCCCAGCGTCGTGATCCCGACGGCATCTGTTTTCGCCAAGCTGAGCGTCGAGGAGCGCTCGCCGCTCCCGCCGCTGCCGCGGAAGTTTGGTTCGCTGCTGGAAGTGATCTTTTGGCTGCGTCAGGCGCGGAACGACCTCGCCGAGCCGGCCGCGCAGGTGAGCAAGGCAGGCGGGGCCGCCGCGAAGGCTCTCATGCGCGACCCCGATTGCCTGTTCGCGCGCATGTCCGGCTCGGGCGCGGCGGCGTTCGGCATATTCGCCAGCATGGACGCGGCTGAACGAGCCGCGGAGCGACTCCGCGACGCCAAGCCGAACTGGTGGGTCACCGCGGCAATGACGCTCGCATCTTGACCTCCCGCCCTTTCCCCTCGCCCGCTACAATGCGGCAATGACAGAAGTCACTCCCAGACCCTTCGTGCCGGTGCGTTTCGCCGTGTTGGCGGTCTCCGATTCACGTTCGCTTGCGGAAGACCGTTCAGGGGCAACACTCGCTGAACGGATCACCGGCGCCGGGCACATCCTCGCCGAACGGGCGATCACCACCGACGATGCGGCCAAAATCCGCAAGGTCGTGAAGCGGTGGATAAAGGACGCGGACGTCGATGTGATCATCACCACCGGAGGAACGGGGTTCACCGGCCGCGACGTGACGCCGGAGGCGGTCGAGCCGCTGTTCGAGAAGCGCATGGAAGGCTTCGCCGCGGTCTTCCACAAGATCAGCTACGAGAAAATCGGCACCTCGACGATCCAATCGCGGGCGACCGCAGGGCTGGCGAAGGGCAAATTCTTGTTCTGCCTGCCGGGATCGACCGGGGCCTGCAAGGACGCCTGGGACGGCATTATCGTCCGCCAGTTCGACTATCGCCAGGAGCCGTGCAACTTCGTCGAGATCATGCCGCGCCTCGACGAACACCTGAAACGCGGGAAGCTGCGGAAGCCAGCGAAGAAGACACGCTAACCAGATACGCGGTCTTGGCGATCAGCAAACCGTCGCCCGAATTCACGAACGAGCGCAGCCAGCCAATCCAGCCAGTGTCGATGCGACCGTCACGGAATGTCGCCACGCGCTCCTGCGCCTTGC
>JAYTZZ010000079.1:0-4972 GCA_043741595.1 Hyphomicrobiales bacterium
CCGGCGAGCATCAACCATTCTGGCCGGAGACCGAGCACTTCCCCACGTCGAAAGCCAGTCAGCAGGAGCAGCCGGATAGCGTCGAGCGCGGTCGGTGTCTCACTCCCAGCGGCGGACTCGCGCATAGCGTCGCCAAGCGCACGAATCTGATCCAGCGTGAGGCGAAATTTGCGCGGTTGGTTGGCGAGCTTTCGCGCTCCCTTGGCCGGGTTGACCGCGACTAGTTGTCGCCGAACTGCGTGTTCGAAAATCGCCCGGAGCATTGCCAGAGTGCGCCCGCCGGCGCCGTCTCCGCCAACAACGATCCCGCCTAGCGGGCGTTTGCCCCGAACGGGTCGTGCTGTCTTTCCCGCGGCGATGTCGGCCTGCATCTCCTCAATGTCGTGAAGGGACAGCGACCGAACGGCCTTTTTGCCAAGAAGCGGCTTCACGTGGGCTTCAATCCTGCCGCGATCGGTCGCGAGGGTAGACGGTTTGATGGCCCTGCCCCGCCGTCCCAAGATGCGGCCGGCAGCGGCTTCGCGGAGATACCAATCACAGACCTCGGCGACCGTCTTTCCTGATTGCCGGGCGGCCCGCTTGTCACCAACCGGATCACCTCCAGCCGATGCCGCTCCAAGTAGCTTCCGGGCGGCCCTACGACCCTGTTCGGCAGTGACGGTTCCGTATCGACCGACCATCTCTTGCCGAAGCCTGCCGGCGCGCCCGCCCCCCGCGCGATACCTCGCGACGAAGGACTTGTGACCGCTGGGCTCCACGCGAAGGCCGAAGCCGGGCAAGTCGCTATCCCAAATGATGTACCGCCATGAGGCTGGGGCCGCGCGGTCGACTATGCGCTTCGTGAGCTTCTGCCATTGCGAGGTTTTGGTCATGCGATGACTCCGGTCATCACCCGGTCATCACCGAAAAGGGGAACTCTGGATGACCCGGTACAATCAGGTCGCACTGATTTGGCTCATTTGCAAGCTTCTGTGGCAGCGCTGATAACGCCGTAGAACGGCAGATAGCGCCTACCTCAGCATTCGCAATGCGGAGGTCAGGGGTTCGATACGCCTCGGCTCCACCAATCGCGTTTGGAGGCCCGCTGGTTAGTCGGCTACCTTGCGACGGCGTTGGAATTTATCTCAATGCACGTGCACCAAATCGCGCCACTCCCGTGCGTATGCTGATAGGTCAATCTCGAGCGGCGTAACCGGCGACGGGGTGGCGAGGCGTGTCGGCTTCGCATTCGGACCGGCGGCAAGGAGCGCGGCACCATCGGTCGTGCCAGTCGCGCCCGGCCACGCAATCACGGCACGCGGCACGCGTTGTGCCAGCACCGACAGGAACAGGGCATTCTTGGCGAATGGCCCTTCCACAATAATGGGCCCTTGCGCTCCTGCAAGCTCAAGGCACGTCTCGGTGACGAGGGCGGCATAGATACTCGCCGCAGCAGAACGTGTTGGCAGGGCGAGCGTGGATGGATCGGCAAGTGCAGTTCCCCTGTGGATCCAGCGTCCCTCGCTCGCGCCGAACGGCCCGGTGCCCGGCGCAAACGTCGGCAGGGCCATGGTTCGATTAGCAATGGTTCGCTCCACGGCCTCCGCGGTCGGATCGCCCGCGCCGCCGGCAATCATCTCGAACTCGCGACCGGCCATGAAACGCGACGACGGAACGGCATTGCTGAAGGCATCGACGTTGGCGAGGCAATCGCGCTTCGGGTCGAGGCCATCGAGACTGCCTCCCGGCGCGAAGACCACCATCCACGTTCCGGTCGAGAGCACGGCGAACGGCTGTGGTCGCGACAGGAGATGAGGAAGCAGGCTGGCATTCGAGTCGTGGATGCCGGCGACGACGCGTGTTGTTGGCGCGAGGCCGGTCGCCTGTGCGACATCGGGAAGGATCGTCCCAACCGTATCCCACGGCTTTACCAGCGGCGGGAACAGCTTGTCCCAACCCTCGCCGATCGCAAGACGCGAGTAGGTCCCGGAGCGCGGGTTCCACAAATCCGTGTGGCAGCCGAGAGAGGTAGCCTCCGCCGCCTTCGCGCCCGTGAGCCGCCAGGCCCAATACTGCGGGTAGGGAAGAATGGCCTCAGTCCCGGCAAATTCGCCCGGATACGTGCGGCTCTGCCAATAGAGTTGCCGTCCGGCGTTGAGGCCATTTGGCAGATCCGGTGAAAGAGTCTCCGCGAAATCGCCCCGCGCCCACTCATAGGCGACGCGAACGGATTCCGGCTCGGTGAATTCATAGTCGAGGACCGGCAGCGCCAGTTGGTCGCCGGCGAGCAGAGCAAAGCACGCCCCGTGGGTTGTCACCGAGATGGCCGTGACCTCGGCATCCTTGGCGAAGGCACCAAGCCCTCCGATGATCCAGCCCCACAGGCGCTCAACATCGTAGTGCGGGTACGGCCCGTCGTTGACGACGGTGTTCGCGGTCGTGCGCATCGCGATGACGCCGCGGGTGGCCTGATCGACCAGGGCCAGCTTGGCGTTCGACTTGCCGATGTCGATGACCGCAACGGCCGACGGACGGCTCATCGTCAATCCATGTGGAAAACGGAGACAAGCGGCACGGCGACGGGCTCGTTGTCGCGCCTTGCCGCCATGATGTCGGCCATGCAGGCCCACCAGCGTTTCATGACCGGGTGAGTGGGCAGATCATCCATGCGGTGATCGTCCTTCCGCCACAGCACGCCGAAGAGCGCGTTGGTCTCGCGGTCGAGGTGAAATGGAGTAGTCGGAGACACCAACATCCCTGAGGAGCCTGACCAGCTCCGGCCAGATTTCGTCGTGACGGCGCTTGTACTCCGCTTCCATGCCTGGGTTGAGCTGCATCCTGAAGGCGTACTTGTGCATCAAGCCGCCGTCCACCGCGCCGCGATCTTGCCGGCAACGATCGGCAGCGCGATTACCGCGATCAGGAGCGTGCCGATGAAGATCGACTGGACGATGCCGGGCACATTGAGGAGACCGAAGCCGAAAGTCAGCAGTCCCATGACGAAGGCAGCGATGACCACACCGGGAATAGTGCCCGCACCGCCGAGGATGTTGACGCCGCCCAGCACGACCATGGTTACGACTTCTAGTTCGAAGCCAGTCGCAATCGTCGGCCGCGTCGAACCGATGCGCGAGGTGAGCAGCACCGCCGCGACGCCGCTCATCACGCCGGTCAGCACGAACAGCAGGAAGCGGATGCGATCGACACGGACGCCGGAGAATTGCGACGCGACCGGATTGTTGCCGATAGCGTAGATGCGCCGGCCAAATGTAGTGAGGTGCAGAACGATGCCGAAAATGAGAGCGAAGACAAGAAACATAACGAACTCGAACGAGACCACCCACCACACATAGCCCTGGCCGAACCAGGCGAAACCCGGCGGATAGCTGCGATAGACCTGATCGCCAAGGAAGACGTAGGCGATGCCACGGAAGAGGCTCATCGTGCCGATGGTGACGACGATGGATGGGATCTGGAACCGCGTGACGATGAAGCCGTTGAAGGCCCCCGCGACGACGCCGACGGCGAGCCCGATGACGACAAGCTCAGCCGGCCCTGCACCGGCGGCCGCTGCGGCGCCCATCGCTGTCGAGGCGATGGCGATAATCGAGGCAACCGACAGGTCGATCTCGCCGGCGATGATGAGGAGCGCCATGGCAAAGGCGATCATCGCCTTCTCGGTGAAATTGAAGGTAGCGTCGGAGAGATTGTACGGGTTTAGGAAATAGGGTGAGGCGAGCGCATTGAAGATGAAGATCGCCACCGCGACCGCGATCAGGATCGTCTCCCACCGCTTCCACCAGCCGAAGCGGACGGGAATCCGGTCGGGGATGACGCGAGCGGCATGTGCCTGTTCGCTCATGCCGCTGCCGCTTCTTTCAGGATAAGGCGCCCGGTCTGTCGCTCGCGGCCGGAATTGATGATGACCGCGCCGAGGATCGCTACACCGGAAATGGCGAGTTGCCAGAACGGCGAGATGTGGATCACCGGCAGCGCGTTCTTGATGACGCCGAGGAAGAGCGCGCCCAGAACCGCGCCCGCCGCCGTGCCGATACCGCCGGCGATCGATACGCCGCCGATGACGCAGGCGGCGATGACACTGAGCTCGAAGCCGCCGGCGATGTCGACATAGGCGATCGTGTAGCGCGACGCCCAGAGATAGCCGCAGAAACCTGCGACCGTCCCCGAAACGCAGAACGCGATGAACTGCGTCCACCCGACGTCGATGCCGGTATAAATCGCAGCGGTCGGGTTCCCCCCGGTCGCATAGAAGGCGCGACCGGTGCGCGTAACGCGGAGCACGAAGGCAAAGATGATGACAACGATGATCGCGAACCACGACATCATCGGGAGTCCCAGAATCTCCGCCCGCGGCACCGCAATGAACGCTGGGCTCATCTGCCGCCCGACGATCGAGGTGCCGTTCGAGGCGACGAACGCGAGGCCACGATAGATCGACAGCGTGCCGAGGGTGACCACGATCGGCGGAATGCCGACGAGCCATACCATCGCGCCGTTGAAGGCGCCGAGGCCCAGCCCGACGCCAGCGGCCATCGCCATGAGCAGCGGGATCGGCACGTCCGGGAAGGACGCGTTCACCAGCGCCACCAGCACGCCGGTCAGCGCGATATTGGCCGCGACCGACAGGTCGATGCACTTCGTCAGGATGACGGTCATTTGCGCGAGCGCCATCATGACGAGGATCGCGGTGTCGTTGAACAGGCTGACAAGACTGCTGGGCGACACGAAACTTGGCGTGATGAGACCGATGCCCGCGATCATCGCGAGGACGATCGCGGCGAGCAGAATGTCCCGGCTGAGGCGCATCAGGCGGCCTCTGCCGCGAGGTTGCCGGTAGCGGTGGCAACCAGCATCTCCGCGTTGAGGTTAGCGCGATCGAACTGGCCGACGATCCGGCCCTCGCGCATCACCATGACGCGGTCGGACATGCCCATGATTTCCGGGAGCTCGGACGAAACCATGATGACCGCCA
>JAYTZZ010000080.1:0-24897 GCA_043741595.1 Hyphomicrobiales bacterium
GCTGCTGATGAGGACTGGTCCGCTGGGCGCAAAGCCCACCAGCCTTTCCACGAGCCCCGAGTGGGAGTGGTGGTCAAAAGAAGCCGCGGCGGGTGCTCGATGAGCGCCCCATAACGGAATACCCGACTGGCGTTCATTGAGTGCCCGCCACCCTCGTTTCGATGAGGGCACGACTTGGAAGGAGACGATGACTCGGATGCTGATGCATCGCGGGAACGGAGAAGCATGTCCGCGAACCCCTCACACCCCGCCTTCCCCGCGAAAGCGGGGACCCAGGTCGTGCAGAAAGGCCCAGGCAGTGGAGCGAATGCGAACGCATTTCTTCTTCCCCACCTGGATCCCCGCGTGCGCGGGGAAGAGCGGAGGAGGGTATGAACGCTGCTGCGAATCCAGAACACCGCCTCTCCCGGAGGGAGAGGGCTTTGAGCCTTGGTAAGCGAAGCGAACTTAGGCGAAAAGGGTGAGGGGTTATGGAGCTATCCGCAGAGGTCGTAATCCCTCACCCTTCGTCTCTAGGCTCACTTCGTTCGCGAAGAGCCGAAGCCCTCTCCCTCCGGGAGAGGAGAGTCGTGCCTAGCGGCTTCACCAGGAAACATCGCAAAACCACAGCACTTATCGATTATTTAAGGACAATTCTAAAGAATGGCAGCCAAGGCGGAACAATGGCTCGCCCCACCCGTTGACCCATCATGGATAGCCCAGGCAAGCGAACCACGGTGCTCGTCGTCGAGGATGAACCCCTCGTCAATTGGAATATCGCCGATTTGCTCCGCGACGACGGCTTCAATGTGCTGCAGGCGTTCACCGGCGAAGACGCGTTGGCGATCATCGAAAAAGGGAACGACATCCGCCTCGTCTTCGCAGACATCAACTTGCCCGGCAGGCTCGACGGAATCGCGCTCGCGAGCAAGATTCAGAATCGCTCGCCTCATATCGAGGTGCTGCTCACCTCCGCCTTCAACCGCGAGCGGCTCGACAAGCTCGACATCGTCAGGCTCTACGGCCGCTTCGTGCCGAAGCCCTACCCGCCGGAGGCGGTCGTCCGTCGCATCCGCGAGATCGTCGGCGAGGCCGCCTAGCCCCGCTCAGGCGGCGTCTCATTTCCGGGTGAAGATGATTTCGACGCGGCGATTCAGTTGCCGCCCTTCCGGGTCGTCCGAACCGTCCGGCTTGGTGTTGGGCGCCGCCGGCTTCGTCGCCCCGAGCCCCTTCAGCGCGAACTTGATCTTGCCGATGCCGCCATTCTCGGTGAGCCACACGCTCACCGATTTCGCCCGCTCGTCCGAAAGCTTCTTGTTGTGCGACGCCGATCCCTTGGCATCGGTGTGCCCGTTGATCTTCACGGTCCCCTTGGCGCTCGCGCCGATCAGCTCCGCCGCGGCGGTGAGCGCGATCGTCGCTTCCGGCCTGATGTCCGCCTTGTCGAAGTCGAAAAGAATATCCGCCGGCAGCGCGATGCTGATTTCCTTCGGCGTCTCCTTCACCTGGATCAGGTCCTCGACCTTGAAGACAAGATCCTTCAGGCTGACGTCGAGATCCTTGACGGTGAACGCGAGATCCTTGGTGGTGAGCACAAGGTCCTTGGTGCCCTCGGCGGCAAACGCCGCAGTCGTGGCAATGAGGACGGCGAGGGCGAGCGCGGCGCGCATCGCGTTGCCCTTTACGGTCCGGTCACCGGGACGCCGTCGAGCGGCAGGAAAAGCGGCACGATCGCCGTCATCGTCGCGATCCCGTCAGGCGGCGCCGGGAATTTCGCCCAGACGGTGGCGCTGCTTTTCGGCTCGATCTTCTTGAGCGTGTCGGTGCAGATGCATTTGCCGTCCTCGTCGCGCATGACCAGGTGGCGCTTCTTGTTGGTTCCGTCGATGAGGTAGATTCCGCTCACCTGCCCGCAACCCTCGCCGCCGTCGGCGCGCATCTCGCAGGCGACGTCGGCCTCGTCGTCCGTGTCGTTGGAGATCTTCAGCGTCAGCGTCACCCCGCCCGACCCATCGCGCTTAAGGTCGATCGCTTCGACGCTATAGCCCGGTTTGGTGCTGACGGAGGTAGGGCCGGCATTCGCGATGCCGGGCAGAAAAAGCGGCGCGGCGAGCAGGCTGAAGGCGGCAAAAGCAAGCGGCATGCGTCTCATCGGACCCTCCCACCCTGGCGTTCAGGCCTCGACCCAAAACTACTCCCATTTGGCCCTTTGGGCGAGGGCTACCCCTGCGCCCACGCCGCCGCCAGGTGGTGCGCGATCGCCACCGGCGAGGATGCCTTTAGTCCGCCGGCGTGCGTGCCCGCCAGCATTGCCTTCACCTCGTCGCGCGGAAACCAGCGGCAGTCCGCGAGCTCCGCCTCGTCCCGGTGGATTTCGCTGCTGATGGCCTCGGCATGACAGCCGATCATCAATGAGGCCGGGAAAGGCCACGGCTGGCTCGCGTGATAGCGCACACGCCCGACATGGATGCCGGATTCCTCCAGCGTTTCGCGCCTGACCGCCGCCTCGATCGTCTCGCCGGGTTCAAGGAAACCCGCGAGGCAAGAGTACATGCCCGGCGGAAACTGCTTCTGGCGCCCGAGCAGCGCCAGGTCCCCGTGGATCGCCAGCATGATCACCACCGGGTCCGTCCGCGGGAAGTGCTGCGTGCCGCATGCCGGACAGTCGCGCCGGTAGCCGCCGTTGGTGATAGTCGTCGGCGCCCCGCAGTTGGCGCAGAACCCGTGCCGTCCGTGCCAGTTGGCGAGGCTTCGTCCTTGCGCCAGCGCGCCGAGATGCTCCACCGATACCGCGCCGGTGTTGGCAAGCGTGCGGAGATCGCTGAGCGTGATCGTCGTCTCATCGACCGCCATCGTCTCCGGAATGGTCGCCGCCAGTCGCGGTGATTCGCCCGCCCAGCCGAGCAGCACCGCCGTGTCACGGTTCGCGCCGAGCGCGCCGGACTCCGCGCTCGTGAACAATGGATCGCCATCGCGCAGCAGCGCCTTGTCGGTCCGGAACAGATAAAACCGCGCCCGCGCATCCCCGAGCGCCGCCTCCACCGCGTCGGCGGTGCGGTGTTCGCTCCGCCGCTCGATGGTGTTCCCCGCAAAACCTGTGAGCAAACTCGGCTCCGTCGCGGGTATGCCGTCGAAGAAACTCGCCATGTCGTGTCTCGGGGGTTCAAGCGGGGAGGGCGGAGCGGATGCGCGCGATAAGTCTATCGCGCTCTGTCGGGTCGTACGCAACTGACTCGACCGCGCCCCACACTGGTTTCGGCCACGCCGGGTCGGTCTCGAACCGCGCGATGATATGGACATGGAGTTGCCGCACCTGATTGCCGAGCGCGGCGACATTGAGCTTGTGGCATTGGGTCACCGCCCGCAGCGCCGCCGAGACCGCGTTGATCTCCTCGTAGAGTGCGGCCCGGTCCGGCTTGGCAAGGTCGATGATCTCCGCAACGCCCGCCCGCCGTGGCACCAGCAGCAGCCACGGGAATGCCGCCTGATTATGCAGACGGAGGTCCGAAAGGCCGAGCGCGGCAACCGCGACGCTGTCGGCGACCAGCATCGGGTGGAGGGTGAACTCGGGCATGGGAATCCTTGAAGATCGAGCCCGTATCTTACCTGTGTTTTGGCCGCCGTCCCCTTGCCCTTGGCGCCGCTCGCCATGATATGGTGCCTCGGGAGGTTGGTCGCGGACGGTCCGCTCGCCAACCGGGTCAGGTCCGGAAGGAAGCAGCCCTAACGAGTTTCGGCACGGGTCGTGTGCCAGCCTCCCACTGCACCTCGCCGAAGCTCTGTGAGCGAGGCGGGTGCACCGCGCCGAAGCTCCAAAAGGAGCGAAGGCGGGTCCACCCCAAGATTGATGTTGAGTCTCGGAGCATCCCGCGCGATATGGCCAAACGCGGCAGCGACAATGACGATGCAACGGTTGCGGCGCCGAGCCCATACCGCGTGCTCGCCCGGAAATACCGTCCGCGGAGCTTCGTCGATCTCATCGGCCAGGAGCCGATGGTCCGTACCCTTACCAACGCCTTCCGCACGGGGCGCATCGCACAAGCCTACATGCTCACCGGCGTCCGCGGCGTCGGTAAGACCACCACCGCCCGTATCCTCGCCCGCGCCCTGAACTACTCTATTCCCGGCAAGGTCGACGCGCCCACCATCGACATGACCGAGGTTGGCGAACACGACGCCGCCATCATGGAAGGCCGCCACGTCGATGTCATCGAGATGGACGCCGCCTCCCACACCGGCATCGACGATATCCGCGAGATCATCGAGGCGGTGCGCTACAAGCCGGCGATCGCCCGCTACAAGGTCTACATCATCGACGAAGTGCACATGCTGTCGAAGGCTGCCTTCAACGGTCTGCTCAAGACTCTGGAAGAGCCGCCCGAGCATGTGAAGTTCATCTTCGCCACCACCGAGGTGCGCAAAGTCCCGGTCACGGTCCTCTCGCGCTGCCAGCGTTTCGATCTCCGCCGCATCGAGGCCGGCCAGCTCATCGCTCTGATGAAGGATATCGCGGCGAAAGAATCGATTGCCATCGACGACACGGCGCTCACCATGATCGCGCGCGCCGCCGAGGGCTCCGCTCGCGATGCGCTGTCGCTGATGGATCAGGCCATCGCCCATGCTTCTGGCTCCGTCTCGGCGGAAGAGGTCCGTCAGATGTTGGGCCTCGCCGATCGCGCCCTGGTCATCGACCTCTTCGAGGAAATCATGCGCGGCGACGTCGCTGGTGCGCTACGCCATCTGAAGGAGCTCCACGACGTCGGCGCCGATCCCGCCGTCGTGCTGGAGGATCTCGCCGCCTTCACCCACATGGTCACGCGCCTCAAGCTCGCCGGATCGGCCGAAGACGATGCGGCGCTGACGGAAGAAGAGAAGAGCCGGGGCAAGGAATTCGCCGGCAAGGTATCGCTCCGCGTTCTCGCCCGGACCTGGCAGATGCTGCTGAAAGGCATCGATGAAGCCAAAGAGGCGACGAGGCCCTTGGCCGCCGCTGACATGGTCATCGTCCGCATCGCCCACGCCGCCGATCTGCCGACGCCCGACGAAGCGCTGAAGTCGCTGACCGAGAACGGCGCAACACCCACCCGGCCGCGCGACCCCCCGCCGTCACCCTCCGGCGACCCGCGTCCGCGCATGGCAATGACCGCCGGTGGCTCGCGTCAAACGGCACCCCAACTCCAGACCGCCGAGATCACCGCCCCTCAGGCGAGCGCGATTGCGATGCCGCGGCTGGAATCCTTCGCTGACCTCGTCGCTCTTGTTGGCGAGAAGCGCGAATTGAAACTCAAGAACGCGCTCGAAACTACCGTGCGCCCCGTGCGCTTTGAGCCCGGCCAGATCGAAATCGCCCTCACCGAACACGCAACTACTGGCCTTGCCGGTGAGCTTTCACGCAAACTGGAGGAGTGGACCGGTCAGCGCTGGATGATTGCGGTGTCCCGCGAAGGCGCTGCGCCAACCATCGCCGAGGCGCGGAAGTCGGCTCGCGATCGTCTCGTTGACGATGCTCGCGCCGATCCGGTAGTCGCTGCTGTCCTCCAGCGGTTCCCCGGCGCAGAGATCGTCGATGTTCGCGTGCATGCCGGCGAGGCAGAGATTGCTGCAGTCGAGTCCACGCCTCCGGTTCCCGACGATATTCTCAACGAGGACGACTGACCGATGGCCGTGGGCGACCTCATGGGCATGATGAAGCAGGCGCGCGAGCTGCAGGGCAAGATGGAGCAGCTTCAACAGGAGGTCGCCGCGCTGGAAGTCGAGGGCAGCGCCGGTGGCGGCCTCGTCACGGTCACGATGTCGGGAAAGAGCGAGATGAAGCGGGTGCGTATCGATCCATCGCTTCTCAAGCCGGAGGAAGCTGAAATCGTCGAGGACCTGATAGTCGCCGCCGTCAACGATGCCCGCGCCAAGGCTGAAGCAAAACTCGCCGACCGCATGCGCGATCTGACCGGCGGCCTCCAGCTCCCGCCCGGCATGAAGCTGCCGTTCTGATGACGAATGCGTGCCGCGCAGTATGGAACTCCATCCCTCCCCCGAAGCGGGGAGGGGGGACCACGCGAAGCGTGGTGGGTGGGGCCTTGCTTCCATGACCAAGCCAACCGCGCTCATCACCGGCGCCGCCGGCGGCATCGGCAGCGCGCTCGTCGATGGCTTTCTCGCTGCCGGCTATGACGTTATCGCTCTCGACCGCGCCAAGGCAGACGGCGTTGTGCCTCTCGACATCACCGATGCCGCGGCCGTTGACGCGCTCGGCGCGCAGCTTGTCGGCCTTAACGTCCTCATCAATGCCGCCGGCGTGCTCCGCCGTCAGGAGGAGTACCAGCCGGAAGTTTTTGCCGACGTCCTCGACATCAACCTTACCGCCTCTATGCGCCTTGCGGTCGCCTGCAAGCCCGCGCTGGCGAAAGCCAAGGGCGCCATTATCAACATTGCGTCGATGTATGCCTTCTTCGGCGCGCCTCACGCGCCGGCCTATGCCGCTTCCAAGGGCGGTATCGTCCAACTGACGAAATCGCTGGCGGTCGCTTGGGCCAAGGACAACATCCGCGTCAACGCCATCGCTCCCGGGTGGATCGTTACCCCGCTGACTGACGCCGCCCGCACCGACGAGGTGCGCAATCGCGGCATCGTCGAGCGCACGCCGATGGCCCGCTGGGGCACGCCGCAGGATCTCGTCGGCCCTGCGCTGTTCCTGGCGAGCGACGCCGCCCGCTTCGTCACCGGCGTTGTGTTGCCGGTCGACGGCGGCTACGCGGCCATGTGAGAAGAGCCTATGCCCGCGCCCGTCAACGATCCCAATCCGCGCACGCCCTACCGGCTGCCCCAGCCGGCGGAGATGGCGGCCGATCTTGTCGTCCGGCCGGTGCTTCCCGCCGACGATCGCATCTGGGTGCCGCAGGCCCCGGACGTCTGGTTCCGTCCGCTCTGCCTTTCCGTATCGCAGGGCTACTGGGTCAATCTCCTGAAGGTCACACGCTCCGGCGTGCTGTCGCGCCATCGCCACACCAATCCCGTCCACGCCTATGTGCTCAAGGGCCGTTGGCACTACCTGGAGCATGATTGGGTCGCGGAGGAGGGCGGTTACGTCTACGAGCCGCCGGGAGAGACCCACACGCTTGTGGTCCCGGATGGTGTTGCCGAGATGATCACGCTGTTTCAGGTGAACGGCATCATGCTCTACGTCGATGCCGACGGCGCCACGCTTGGCTACGAGGACGTGTTCAGCAAGATCGACATGTGCCGTAAGCACTACGCCGCCGTCGGCCTCGGCGCCGCTTACGTCGATCAGTTCATTCGCTAGGAACCTGATGCCCCGTTCCGTCGCCGGCCCTGAGATCGAGCGCCTGATTCAGCTTCTGGCGAAGCTGCCGGGGCTCGGCCCCCGTTCCGCCCGCCGTGCCGCCTTGCATCTGGTCAAGAAAAAGGACGATCTCCTCGTGCCGCTGGCGAAGGCGATGGACGTCGCGGTCGCAACCGTCGTCGTCTGCTCCACCTGCGGCAACATCGACACCAGCGATCCGTGCTCCATCTGCACCGATCCGCGTCGTGATCAGCACACGCTCATCGTCGTCGAGGATGTCGCGGATCTATGGGCGCTGGAACGCGCCGGCGCTATGAACGCGCGCTATCATGTTCTGGGTGGCGCGCTGTCGCCACTCGATGGCATCGGTCCCGACGATATAGGCATCGATCGTCTCGTCGCCCGCGTGACCGAGGGCGGTATCCGCGAAGTTATTCTCGCCGTCAACGCTACCGTTGAGGGCCAGACCACCGCCCACTACATCATGGATCGCCTTACCGGGCAGGCAGTGAAGGTCTCGCGCTTGGCTCATGGCGTCCCTGTCGGCGGTGAACTCGACTATCTTGATGAGGGCACGCTTTCCGCCGCCATGCGCCAGCGCACGCCCTTCTGAGGAGGAACGCTCGTGGTCAAGAAAGTTCTGACCGACATGCATCGCTACTGGTTCGGCGAACTGAAGTCGCCGACCGACATCGTGCCTCCCGAAAAGATGCAGATGTGGTTCCGCCCGACCGTCGAGATCGACAACCATATCCGCGACACCTTCGGAAAGTATCTGGAGGCCGCGAAAGCGACCGAGTGGGACATGTCGCATCTGTCGCGAGAGGAGCAGGTCGGGCTCCTGATCCTCCTCGATCAGTTTCCGCGTCAGATCTACCGGGAGAGCGGTCAGGCCTTTGCCTACGACGCCAAGGCAAAGGCGATAGCAGATGAACTCATCAAGGGTGGTTTCGAGCGCTTCTATCCGGTTGAGCGCACGTTCCTCATTCTGCCGCTCACGCACAGCGAGGATATTGCCGATCAGGACCGCTCGGTCTTGTTCTTCGCGGGCGAAGCGATCGCCGCGCCCGAGGCGGCGAAGACAGGCATGCGCGTGAGTCTCGACTTCGCCGCTAAACACCGCGATATCATCCGGAAATTCGGTCGCTTTCCGCACCGCAACGTCATGCTTGGCCGCGACTCGACGCCGGAAGAGCTGGAGTTCCTGAAGAGTGGTCGCGGCTTCTAGCGCCCCGCCTCGACTTTCACGACGAGTCTTTCGACCGCGGGGGCGATGCGCTCAGCGACCACCTTGTAGCCATCCGCGTTGAGATGCTGCAGCGGGTCGAACGCCAGCGTGTACTGGCGGAGCTTCTGCCCATTGACCGCGACGCCGTCGAAGAATTGAGGATGGTACGCCGCTCCGTGCGCCCTCGCGATCGCGGAAAAGTCGTAGGCCCAATAGCCGGCGAGCAGCACCTCGATGCCGCGGGCGCGCAGGCGGGCGACGATCGCGTCGATGTTGGCGCGGGTAGCGTCTTCCTTCACGCCCCAACGCTTGTCGTTCCTTCCGAAGAATACGATGGCGATGTCGGTATTCGCTGGGACGAATTGGTCGATTGTCCGCACACCGTCCGCGCTCTTGGCGCCGTTGACGCCGCCGTTCGTGACGACCACGTCGTGCCCCTTGGCGCGCAGCAATCGTTCAAGGTTGGCCGGGTAGCTCTGTTCGATCGGTAGCCGATAGGCGATGGTGTTGCTGTCGCCGAAGGCGGCGATACGGATGGTTTTGGCGTCGGCGCTGTCGACGGCGAACGCTGCAACCAGCGCACCCGCGAGCACGATCGCCTTTGCGAGCTTCATGAAACGCCCCCGCGCCTATTGCCACGAAGGGCATCAGACTGGCAGACGCCGTCCGGAGTCAAATCTGCGCGGAGCTACACTTCGTCGAAATTCGAGAACGGCAACTCCGGGGGCCCGTTCCGCGGTGCCGGCTTTGCCGCCGTGGGCCTGGCGACCGTCTTCGCCGCCTCGGCGCCGGCCCCGTTGAACTCCACCGCCTCGATGCGCCCGCCACGCCCTGTGATTCTTTTGGTCGAGACGAGGATGTCGTCGATGTCTTTGTTGGCGTGAGTGAAGTGCAGTTGCAGCTTCTTCACGCGATCATCCAGTCGCCCGACGTCCTCCATCATCTTGCTTACCTCTTCCTGGATGACATGCGCCTGCTCGCGCATACGCTGATCGCGGAGCAGTGAAGTCACCACCTGGATCGACAGCATCAGCAGCGATGGCGACACGATGACGATGCGCGACTTGTGAGCTCGCTGCACCACGTCCTCGAAACGCTCGTGGATGTCGGCGAAGATCGACTCCGACGGCACGAACATGAACGCCGTGTCCTGTGTCTCGCCCGGTACGAAGTAGCGGTCGGCGATGTCCTGGATATGCTTGGTGGTATCACGGCGGAACTGCGCCTCCGCGACCTTGATCGCTTCCGGCGTCGCCGCCGCACGAATGCCGTTCCACGCCTCCAGCGGAAACTTCGCGTCGATCACGAGGCTTGGGCCGGCGGGGAAGACGATAAGGCAGTCCGGACGTGTGTTGTTCGAGAGCGTCGCCTGAAACTGATACGAGTGGATCGGCAACCCGTCGCGGACGATCGATTCCATTCGCCCCTGGCCGAACGCGCCCCGCGTCTGTTTGTTGGCGAGCACGTGCTGCAGTTCCACCACCTGACCGGAAAGCGTGGTGATCGTCTGCTGCGCCTTGTCGATGACCGCCAGCCGCTCGCCGAGCTTGGCAAGGCTCTCGTGAGTGCTCTTGGTTGTGTCGGTCATCGACTGACCGATGCGGTGGCCGAACCCGTCGAGCCGTTCGGACAGGCCGCGCACGTGTCCCGTGATCTCTCCCTGCGCCTTCATCAGGACGGCCATGTGCTGGCCGATCTCGTCCTTGCCGCCGTCTGAAAGATCGGCGAGACGCCCGGCCGTCCGCCACCAGGCGAACAACGCCCCGGCCAGGAGCGCGAGAACGGCAACAAGCGCCGCGATCAGGAATGTCTGGTTCATTCGCCCATCCTAGCTCGATTCTGCCGTCAAGCACAAAACAGGAACGGCTAGACAGCCTCGTCCGGCCCTTTCGGGTGCTTGGGCCGCCGCTGGTAGGCCCCGATCCGCTTGACCACGCGCGGTTTGAACTTGCCCGTCGCGAGCTCGCGGGCAAGCGGGTTCCGCCTGATCTTCTTCGCCTTCGGACGCTTCGGTGTCTTGGTCATTTTCGAGACCCTGCCGCGCCGCCTGGCGACATTGACCGGGCGAGGCCGGTCCCATATCTGAGGCCCGTGACAAAATTCGATATCATCACTCTCCCCGACCGCAAGCTCCGCATGAAGAGCGCGCCCATCGAAAGGGTCGACGACGACCTGCGCAAGCTCATGGATTCCATGCTGGAGACCATGTACGACGCGCCCGGCATCGGCCTTGCCGCGATTCAGGTCAATGTCCCGCGTCGGCTCATCACCATCGATGTGGCTCAGCGGGAGGACGAGACCGCCAAGCCCGATCCGCTGTTTCTGGTCAACCCGGAGATCCTTTGGTCGTCTGACGAGCGCGCCGTCAACGAAGAGGGCTGCCTCTCTATTCCGGAGTACTTTGCCGAGGTCGAGCGGCCGGCATCCGTCCGCGTCACCTACCTCGACCGCGACGGCAAACGGCGAGAGATCGAGGCCGATGGCGTCCTCGCCGTCTGCCTGCAGCACGAGATCGACCACATCGACGGCAAGCTTTTTATTGATCATTTGTCGAAGCTGAAGCGCGACATGGTCATCAAGAAGTTCGCCAAGCAGGCGCGGATCGGCCCGAAACCGCCGGTTCTCTAGTCCTCGTTTTCCGCCCAAATATTGCCATCAGGGAACTTATTCTTGGGAGCAGCGTTGTGCTGGCGTGCCTTCGGGCGGGCCTTCCGGCGCGCCTGTACCTATGCACATGGGAGTCTCCATGAAAAAGCTCATTATCGCAGCCGTGGCCGCGTCCACCATTGGTCTTGCCGGCTGCACTTCTGATCAGGCGATTTTCGGCGGCGCTCTCACCGGAGCGGTTGTTGGCGGCGTTGCGACGAATTCGGTCGCGGGCGCGGCGATCGGCGCTGGCATCGGCGCTCTTGCCGGCGCGATTCTGGTCCATCACCAGGGCAACTGGTGCACCTACAAGTACAAAGGCAAATACTACAAGGATCATTGCTAAACCCACGCTCTTCCGGGGCGCGCGTCTCTTCTCCCTCGCGCGTTCCGGCCTTGCCGTATGAGCGGCTGACCGTTATGCCGCCGCTCCATGCGCATAGTCTTTTTCGGCACTCCTGCATTTGCCGTCCCGGCACTGACCGAGATCGTCGGTCAGGGTCATGACGTTGCGGCTGTCTACACCCAGCCGCCGCGTGCCGCGGGTCGGGGCATGGCTGATCGCCGCTCTCCCGTTCACGAAGTCGCCGACCGCTTCTCCATCCCCGTGCGCACTCCGGCAAATCTGAAATCCGTTGAGGAAGCAGAAAGCTTCGCCGCCCTCGAGCCCGACGTCGGCATCGTGGTCGCCTACGGACAGATCCTGCCTCAGGCGTTTCTGACTGCACCAGCCGACGGTTGCCTCAACCTTCACGCTTCCTTGCTGCCCCGCTGGCGCGGCGCCGCCCCGATAGCCCGTGCCATCATGGCCGGCGATACGGAGACAAGCGTCATGGTCATGCGCATGGAGGCCGGATTGGATACTGGACCGGTCGCTATGAGCGAGCGCGTGCCGATTCTTCCCGACATGACCGCCGGTGAACTCTCCGATCGCCTCGCGGCCCTTGGCGCCGATCTTATGGTGCGCGCGCTTTCCGCGCTGTCGCGCGGCGTCCTCACCTTCACGCCACAGGCGGCAGACGGCGCGACCTACGCCAAAAAGATCGACAAATCCGAAACCCGGATCGTTTGGTCGAAGCCGGCGAAGGACGTGCACAATCATATCCGAGGGCTGTCGCCGGACCCCGGCGCCTGGTTCGAAGGAGACCTCGGCAAGGGGCTGGAGCGCGTCCGTGTGCTGCGGTCGACATTGGCCGAGGGGAGCGGCGCTCCGGGAACTGTTCTCGATGATCGTCTGACGGTTGCCTGCGGCGAAGGCGCGGTTCGCCTTGTCACGGCGCAACGCGCGGGCAGGGGCGCGCTTGCCGTCGACGACTTCCTTCGCGGCACGCCGGTCACCGTGGGGGCGTCGCTTGCCTAGAACTGTTCCCAGCACCCCCCGCGACCTGAACCTCCCCCTTGCGGGGAGGTCGAAATTCGCCTTCGCGAATTTCGGGTGGGGGTAACCGTGCCCCGTTTCAAGCTCACCATCGAATACGACGGTGGCCCTTTCGTCGGCTGGCAGCGGCAGGAGAACGGCCGCTCGGTCCAGCAAGCGATCGAGGAAGCGGTCGCTGCTTTTTCCGGGGAGGCCATCGTACTGAAAGGCGCTGGCCGGACCGACTCCGGAGTCCATGCCCTGGGGCAGGTCGCGCACCTCGATCTGGCGAGCGAGCGCACTGAGGATACCGTGCGCGATGCCATCAACGCTCACCTCAAGGCGGAACCGGTCGTGATCCTGTCCGCCGAGCGCGTGGTGGATGGCTTCGACGCTCGCTTCTCCGCGGTGAAGCGTCACTACCTCTACCGCATCACCGACCGCCGCTCCCCGCCGGCGCTCGACCGCGGCCGTGTGTGGTGGGTCGCCCAGCCGCTCGACGTCGCCGTGATGCACGCCTCGGCGCAGGCGCTGGTAGGCAATCACGACTTCACAACCTTCCGCTCGTCCGAGTGTCAGGCGAAGTCGCCGGTGAAGACGCTCGACAGTCTGATCGTCACGCGCGAGGACGGCGAGGTGATCGTTCGCGCCACGGCCCGCTCGTTCCTGCACAATCAGGTGCGGTCGATGGTCGGTACGCTGAAGAAGGTCGGTGAGGGCAAATGGCCCGTCGCTGCTGTGGGCGAAGCGCTCGCCGCAAAAGACCGCGCCCGATCTGGCCCGGTCGCCCCGCCGGACGGACTTTATCTCGTCCGCGTCGACTACTAGTCGAAAGCCTCGACGCCCGTCAGTCGGCCGATGGTCAGAGCTATCGCGAGGCTTAGGAGAAAATCGAGCGCGACGATTCCGATCGCCACGTCAATCGTGACATTGAGCGTCTTCCGCGCGACCACGTAGCTGAAGCGGAGCGCGAAGGCGAGCGCTGCTAGCGACGCAATGATGAGCGCTTCGCCCTCCAGCACGCCTCCGGTTTGCAACACTGCGATCACGGCGAACGGCAGCGTCATCACCGGCGTCGCCCAGTTGCGAACGACGATGAACACAGGGTACGCCCGCTTGATGCCGATCGACCCGGCTAGCGCGGCAAGCAGAATCGGCAGTGCGACCCAGTCGACGGCGATCGTAAGCGCCTTCGCAGCCCAGAAGGCCCCCTCGCTGAGTGCGCCGAGTGCGATCGAATCGGAAAAGGCCCCGGTCCTGTCGGCGAACGCGGTCAGCGCGTAGATCGGCGCCACCAAAACAATAGCCTGGAACGAACGCCAGAAGCCGTCGGTGCTGGTATCGAAGCCGCGGAGCGCGTCCGGCTTCCCGATGAAGAGCTGCCACGCTCCGGTGAGCGAGTGGGTGATTTCGGCGCTGGTGATCAACGCGCCTGCCTGAAGAAACGGTCTAGGAACCCGCGATAGATCGCCGTCAGTTGGTCGAGATCGGCGAGCGGCACGCGCTCGTCGACCTGATGCATGGTCTGGCCGACGAGGCCGAACTCCACCACCGGGCAGATGTCCTTGAAGAACCGGGCGTCCGAGGTGCCGCCGCCGGTCGAAGCTTTCGGCGCCCGGCCGGTCGCGGCCGCAATCGCTTCGGCAAGCGTGGCGGCGAGCGGACCGGGCTTGGTCAGGAACCATTCGCTTGGCCGTTCGAACGCGATTTCGCAGTCGCCTTCCGCCACCTCGGCGATCTCGTGGCGGAGGAGGGCGTTCAACGCCATCGTTGACCAATAGTCGTTGAAGCGGATGTTGAATCGCGCTCGCGCTTCCGCCGGGATGACATTGAACGTCGTGCTGTCCGCTTCGACGCCGGTGATCTCGAGGTTCGAGGGCTCGAAATCGGAATTGCCGTCATCGAGCTTGAGCGCCGTCAGCCGCGCCAGGATGCGGATGAGCGTCGGGATGGGGTTGTCGGCAAGGTGCGGATAAGCGGCGTGCCCCTGCGTCCCCTTTACGAAGATCGTCCCGGACAGACTGCCGCGCCGGCCCGACTTGATCGTGTCGCCGAGCACCTCGCGCGAAGTCGGCTCGCCGACGAGCGCGGCGTCGAAGCGCAGGCCTTTCCCCTTCGCCCATTCGATCAGCTTTTCCGTCCCGTTGATCGCCGGTCCTTCTTCGTCCCCGGTGATGAGGAAGGAGAGCGTGCCCTTCGGCTTGCCGTCAGCCACGAATGAAAGCGCCGCGGACAGAAAGCAGGCGACGCCGCCTTTCATGTCGACAGCGCCGCGTCCGAACATCACGCCGTCGGCGACATCCGCTGCGAACGGCGGGTGGCTCCACCGCGTATCGTCGCCGGGCGGCACCACGTCGGTGTGCCCGGCGAACACAAGGTGCGGCGCTCCCGTGCCGATGGTGGCGAAGAGATTCTCCACGTCGGGCGTCTCTGGCGCGCTGAACGTCAAGCGCTGCACTGCGAAGCCTGCTGCCTGCAGCACACCCGCCAGATATTCCTGCGCTCCTCCTTCCGCCGGCGTCAGTGAGCGGCAGGCGATAAGCGCCCGGAGATGGGCGGCTGCGTGCGGGGACGGGTTCTGCATTTCGCCGATTGGCTAGGCCGCGGGAAAGAGTGCCCGGCGGTTTAGCCAGCCTTTCGGAACCCCGTCAATCAGAAGCGTCCAGCGATCCGTCGGGAGACGGCCGTCTATGGCCCCACCGGGTCAGGTCCATATTGGTTCGCGCCAACAGTTCCGCGAAGGATGCCCAGTTCGACAAGCACCCAGATGAGGATGCCGAGGATCACAATCCCGACGATCGCGCCGAAGAACCCTCCCTGCATCGGCCCGCCAACCCAGAAGAGATTAGTGACTCCGGACAACAGGCTGAGGCCGACGATGATGACGGCATAGCTCTCCGGCCTGTCGCGGTCATGGAACCGCTTCATCAGCAGCGCATAGGAAGGGTAGGCAAATAGGAGCTGAACGATGAAGTTGAGAAGGCGCGCCACGAAGCTCGTCGAGCCGGCGACCGCGTAGATGATGATCGAGAGGATGATCCCGGCCACCACGAAGCCCAAGATACCCATCCAGAAATCCTGGCGTCCAATACGCCCTTCTGTCGTCAGATAGAGCCGCTGGTAGTCGAAATTCATCTTCCCCTCCCGTGGCCTCCAAGCGATTCGCAGACATTAGCCTATCCGGAGCGGCGCCGGAAACGCCGCCAGCCGCGCTAGTCCCTCAGCAGGTCGTTGACGCTAGTCTTGGCGCGGGTCTTCTCGTCGACTTTCTTCACAATCACCGCGCAGTAGAGCGACGGCCCCGGCTCGCCGTTCGGGAAAGGTTTGCCGGGCAGAGACCCTGAGACCACCACCGAGTAGGGCGGCACGCGGCCCATATGGACCTCGCCGGTCGCCCGGTCGACGATTTTGGTCGACTGGCCGATGAACACCCCCATCGAGATGACCGAGCCTTCGCCGACGACGACTCCCTCGACGACCTCGGAGCGCGCCCCGATGAAGCAGTTGTCTTCGATTATGGTCGGCGTCGCCTGCAGCGGCTCGAGCACGCCGCCGATCCCGACGCCGCCCGAGAGGTGGACGTTCTTGCCGATCTGGGCGCAACTGCCGACCGTTACCCAAGTATCGACCATTGTCCCGGAATCGACGTAGGCACCGAGATTGACGAACGACGGCATGACGATCGCGCCCGGTGCAATGTAGGCCGATCGGCGGACGATCGCTCCCGGCACGGCGCGAAAGCCTGCCTTGGTGAAATCAACACCGCTCCATCCGGCGAACTTCGATGGCACCTTGTCCCACCAGCCGCCACCGCCCGGCCCGCCCTCGATCAGGTCCATCGGGTTGATGCGGAAGGAAAGAAGCACGGCCTTCTTCAGCCACTGGTGCGTTACCCAGGTGCCGTTCTTCTTTTCAGCCACGCGCGCTTCGCCGTGATCGAGCAGCGTCAGCGCCGCCTCGACAGCGTCGCGCACCGCGCCGGCAGTCGTCACGTCGAGTCGGTCGCGGCCCTCCCACGCGGCTTCGATCGTGGCTTGCAAGGCAGAATGGTCGCTCATGATCGTCAGGTCCCAAATCCTTCGACCGCCAGCCTCTCAGAAGTCGATCGGCGGTTCACGCGTTTTTTCCGATGGCGCCGAGCACGTCTTCCAGGAACGCCGGAAGATCGTCGGCGACGAAGTCGACATGCGGCGCGTCCCGTCCTTCCAGCTCCCAGTCTTCGGTGACGACGGTGCGCACACCAGTCGGCACGATCAGCACCGTGGTCATGCCGAGCGCCCGCGGCACAATCAGGTTGCGCGCCAGATCCTCGAACATTGCGGCCTTCTTGGGCTCCACCCCCGTTGCCGCCAGAAACCGGTCGTAGGTCTCGCGGTTGGGCTTCGGGAGAAGCTCGGAACTGACGATATCGAAGATGCTTTCAAACTGGCGGGTGACGCCAAGCCGTTCGGCCACTTTCTCGGCATGCGCTCGCGAGCCGTTGGTAAGGATGAACTTGCGCCCGGGCAGCTTCTCGATCGCCGTCGCGAGCCGTGGATCGGCCTTCACCGGCGTATGATCGATGTCGTGGACATATTCGAGGAAGTCGTCCGGCTTGATGCCATGCTCCTCCATCAGTCCGCGCAACGTCGTCCCATAGCGCTGGTAGTAGTCCTTCTGCACCCGCTGCGCCTCTTCCGGCTTGAGTTTGAGCAGGCGCCCGACGTAGTCGCGAATGCGCTGGTCGACCTGGGTGAAGAGGTTGGCGCTGCGCGGGTAGAGCGTATTGTCGAGGTCGAACACCCAGGCATCGACCGCGCCGAACTTGCCGAGGTCGCGCGGGTCGCTGACTTGCGTGCCCCGCGTCTCTACCGCGTTCATGGCTTGATCAGCGTGCCGGCGCCGTGATCGGTGAATAGCTCGAGCAACACAGCGTGCGGTGTCTTGCCGTTGAGGATGACGACGCCCTCGACGCCGCGGGCGAGCGCCTCGATGCACGTTTCGACCTTGGGTATCATGCCGCCGGTGATCGTGCCGTCGGCGATCAGCTTCCCTACCTGCTTGACCGTAAGCTCCTTGATGAGCTTGCCCTTCTTGTCGAGCACGCCTGGCACGTCGGTGAGAAAGAGGAGACGCGTCGCGCCAAGCGCGCCGGCAATGGCGCCGGCAAACGTGTCGGCGTTGATGTTGTAGGTATTGCCATCGTCACCGGGCGCGACCGGCGCGATCACCGGGATCAGCTCGGCTCCAAGCACCATGTCGATCACGGCGCGATTGACACGCTTCGGCTCGCCGACGAACCCGAGGTCGATGACCTTCTCGATGTTGGAGCCCGGGTCCTTTTCCTTGCGCGTCACCTTCTCGGCAAACACCATGTTGCCGTCCTTGCCGGAGAGGCCGACCGCCTTGCCGCCCTCGGCGTTGATCGCCATGACGATCTCTTTGTTGATCGATCCGGCGAGCACCATCTCGACCACTTCGACGGTCCGCTTGTCGGTGACGCGGAGACCCCCGTGGAACTCCGACTTGATGCCGAGCTGGTCGAGCATCTCGCCGATCTGCGGCCCGCCGCCGTGGACCACCACTGGCCTGACGCCGGATGTTTCGAGGAGGGTTATGTCGCGCGCGAACGCCTTGGAAAGCTCCGGGTCGCCCATGGCGTGCCCGCCGTACTTCACCACGACGATCTTCTCGTCGTAGGCGAGCATGTACGGAAGCGCCGCCGAGATCAGCCGCGCCGTCTGCACGGCGTCGGTCGGTTCCTGGTCGGCGGGGCTGTCCATCGGGGTATTTCTCAGGGCGAAGAGGGCCGCTCTATAGCCGTTTTGCGCCGGCCGGACAAACCCAAGTCAAGACTCCAGAAGGCCGGCGATCTCGGACCTGAGCACGTCGATGCCGGTGCCCTTGTCGGAAGACGTGGCGAGAATGGACGGGTGCGCGGCGGCGCGCTTGGCGATGGCCGCCGCCGTCTCGGCCGCGACCGTCTCCATCTCCGCCGCTTTCAGCTTGTCCGTCTTGGTCAGCACCACCTGATACGACACAGCCGCCTTGTCGATGAGTTTGAGCGCATCAATGTCGGTGTCCTTCAGCCCGTGGCGCGCATCGATGAGGAGATAGACGCGGCGGAGGTTAGGGCGTCCGCGGAGATAGTCGAACACCAGCTTCGTCCACGCCGCGACGTCCGCTTTCGGCGCACGCGCGTAGCCGTAGCCCGGCATGTCGACGATGGTGATGCCCGCGTCGGCGCCGAAGAAGTTGAGTTCGCGCGTCCGCCCCGGTGTGTTCGAGGTCCGTGCCAGCGCTTTCTGCCCGACGAGGGCATTGATCAGTGACGACTTGCCGACGTTGGAGCGCCCGGCGAACGCGATCTCAATCCCGGCGGCGGCCGGCAGCCCATCCACCTTCGCGACGCCCATGAGATGATGCCATGGCTTGGCGAAGAAAAGCCGTCCGCGCTCGAGCTTGGCGCGATATTCGGGATCGTCGATGGTCTCGGCCATTGCGACCCCTCGGCCAACGGCCCTTACCGTTTCGCCTGCTTCGGCTTTTTCTTCTTGTTCGGATTCGTCGGCGCGCCGTCGCCGCTGTCGTCGTTGGCCGGTTTCGGTATGGTGATCGCGCTGGCTGTGGCAGGCGCGGGCTTCACCGCTCTGAGCCCTAGCGACTCGAGGATATTGCCCCAGAGATCGGGTGCCGCGCCCTGGCGGCGCATGATGAAGTACTGCTGGGTCACCGACAGCGTGTTGTTCCACGCCCAGTAGATGACGAGCCCCGCCGGGAACGACGCCAGCATGAAGGTGAAGATCAGCGGCATCCAGGTGAAGATCAGCGCCTGCGTCGGGTCCGGCGGCGTCGGATTGAGCCGCATCTGCACGAACATCGTCACGCCCATGATGAGCGGCCAGAGGCCGATCGCGAGGAAGCTGCCGATGACCGGAATGACCGACGGGTCATAGGGCAGGAGCCCGAACAGGTTGAAGACGTGCGTGGGATCCTGCGCCGACAGGTCGCGTATCCAGCCGAAGAACGGCGCGTGCCGCATCTCGATGGTGACGAACAGCACCTTGTAGAGCGAGAAGAACACCGGGATCTGGATGGCGATCGGCCAGCAGCCGGCGAGCGGGTTGATCTTCTCTTTCTTGTAGAGCTCCATCAACGCCTGTTGCTGCTTGACCTTGTCGTCCTTGTATTGATCGCGCAGCGCCGTCATTTGCGGCTGCACCTTCTTCATCGCGCTCATCGACTTGTACGATTTGTTGGCGAGCGGGAAGAACGCTGCCTTGACCAACACGGTCACCAGCAGGATGGCGATGCCGAAATTGCCGAACAGGTGGAAGAACCAATCGATGACGTAAAACAGCGGCTTGGTGAAGAACCAGAACCAGCCCCAGTCGACGAGCCGGTCGAAGAGCTTGATCTTGAGAGTGTCGCGGTAGCCGTCAAGGACACCAACCTGCTTGGCGCCTGCAAAAAGGTGGCTGGTGTCGGCCGTCGTCGCGCCAGGAGCGACATTCACCGGTTTGCCGTGGAAGTCGGCCTGATAGACGGGCGCAGCATGCTCAGCATAGACGAAGCGGCCGGTGAACGGGTTTTCCTGGTCGGGGACCAGCGCCGCCGCCCAGTATTTGTCGGTGATACCGAGCCAGCCTTGGGTCACGTCAGCGTAGGATTGCTCCTTGTCGTTCTTGATCGCGCTGTACTTCTCTTCCTTGAGCCCGGTGTCGCCAAAGACTCCGATCATGCCCTCGTGGAGAATCCAGTAGCCCGCGACTTTCGGTTCGCCGACGCGCGTGATCCGCCCGAAGGGCGAGAGCGCCACCGCAGCCGTGCCCTTGTTGGCGACCGTATCGGTCACGGTGAACATGTACTTGTCGTCAATCGCGATCGCCCGCGAGAACGTCAACCCGGCGCCGTTGTCGTAGGTGAGCGTCACCGGTGACGTGGTCGTCAGCTTCGCGCCGGCAGCCGCTGTCCACTGGGTCTCGGGCCCCGGCAGCTGCCCGGCCTCCGCCGGCCCGATCCAGCCGAACTCGGCGAAGTAGGCGTCGGGCGCGCCGCTGGGTGAAAGGAGGACGATCGTCGGGCTCGTGTCGTCGACCGTCTCGTGGAAGTCGAGGAGGTGGAGGTCGTCGATCCGTGCGCCGGTCAGGTTGATCGAGCCTGAAAGCGCCCCGGTGGCGATCGGCACGCGTGTCGATTGGGCGAGCGCCGCCTCGCGGGTCAGCGTCGGCGCTGCGGCTGCAACCGGCGCGGCGCCGGGAACCACGGGTGCGGTCGTGGTTGTCGTCGTCGATGTACCGGCTGCCGGTGCAGTCTCGGTCGTCTGCTGCTGAGCCGCTATTTCCGCCTGTTGGCGAGCTTTATCCATCTCCGGACCGGCGATGAACAGTTGCCAGCCGATCAGCACGGCAATGGAAAGCACGATGGCGAGGAGGAAATTTCTGTTGTCTGGCATCAAATGGACCCGTTCGCGGCCTTCTTCGGGGTGTCGCCCTGGCGCGAGAGAGCCTCGAACCCGCTCATTAGATCGGTGACGAGGCGCTCGAATTGAAGGGTCAATGCGGCGCGCTTGCCCACAAGGACGTAGTCGGTCGCCTTTTCCGCCTGGCCCTCTGCCTTGCGTACGGCTTCCCTCAGGCGACGGCGGATGCGATTGCGCACGACCGCGTTTCCGATCTTCTTGGTCACGGTGAACCCGAAACGCGGCAGGCGGTCATCTGCCTTGGCGCGCGGAGTCCTGCCATTCTCATCGCCAGTCTTCAGTGCTTGCAGTACGAAGCCCGGTCGCGAGACGCGACGCCCGCCGGCGACGGCTTTGAAGGCGGCGCGGCGTTTCAGGCTCTCCATCGGAGATATCGCCGGGCTCGCCGGCCAGTGGTTCAAGCCGTCAGCTTCTTGCGCCCGCGGGCGCGCCGGCCGTTGATGATTTTGCGTCCGCCCGTCGTTGCCATCCTGGCGCGAAACCCGTGTCGACGCTTGCGCACGAGCTTGCTCGGTTGGTAGGTCCGTTTCATCTCGTCTTCTCCGCGCGGCTCGAATGCGTCGGGCTTATAAGGAGTGGGTCGAATCGAGTCAACGCGGGCGCCGCCCCGGAGTGCCCGAAAACGAAGGTTTTCGGCAGGTATTGTCGAGGATTTGAAGGCACCCACGAGCATGGCGGAAGAACTCACCCCCGACATATGTATTATCGGCGGCGGCCCCGGCGGCATCGCCGCAGCGCTTGCTGCCGTGGGGGATGGCGCTTCCGTCGTCCTTGTCGAGAAGAACCGGACCGGCGGCAACAACCTCACGCGCGGCGCCGTTCCCGCGAAGGCTCTTTTGGCGGCAGCTGAAGTCTACGAGGCTCTTCGCGCCGGTCCTGGCTTCGGCGTCACCGGCGCGCCACTGCAGGTCAACCTTGGCAAGGTCCGCGATCATATCGTCGAGGCAACCGAGGCGATTGCCCGCAACGTCTCCGCGGAGCGCCTGACGGCTCAGGGCGTCAAGGTCATTGCCGGCTCCGCCCGTTTCGCCAATCCCGAGATGATCGTTGTCGACACCACCACAATCCGCGCGCGCAACGTGATCCTTGCTGTCGGCTCCGTTCCCGCCGTCCCCAACCTCCCCGGCCTCGACTCGATCGACAGCATGACACTGGCCGATGGCTTCGATCTTTCGCGGAAGCCTGCCCATCTCCTGGTTCTCGGTGCCGGCCGCTACGCCCTGGAATTCGCCCAAGCCTATGCACGGCTCGGCATCGACGCGACTGTCATCGACGAGGCGCTGGCCCTGCCGGACGACGATCCTGAGCTTGCCGCGATTGTCGTCGACCGCCTTCGCGCCGAGGGCACCCGCGTCCGCGCGGGGGTGAAAATCCAGGCGATTGCCCGCCGTCGCGGTGGCATCCGGATCACCGTCGATGATCCACTGGAAGGTGCGATCAATATCGACGGCTCGCATGTCCTTGTCGCGACCGGCCGCGCACCGGATGTCGAAGGTCTCGGCCTCGCCGCCGCTGGTATCGACCATGACACCGCCGGCATCATCGTCGACGGCGGCTTGCGGACGTCCAACCGCCGCGTCTACGCCATCGGTGATGCGGTCGCGGGGTTAGCGCTCGTCGTGCGAGCCGAGCAACAGGCCGCCGCGGTCGTCAACGCGATCCTCTACCGCAAGCGCGTTCGCGACGATCAGACGGCGATTCCCGCTGTTGCCTTTACCGATCCGGCGCTCGCTTCCGTGGGCCTCATCGAAAGTGCCGCCCGCCTGATCCACCGCGACATTCGCATCCTCCGCGTCCCTTTCATCGAGAACGACCGCGCCCATATCGAGCGACAGCCCGCGGGCATGATCAAGGTCGTCGTTGCGGGCGGAGGGCGCATCCTCGGTGCGGCGATCGTCGGCCGTGATGCTGCCGAACTCATCGCCCCCTGGTCGCTCGCCATTGCCAACCGCCTCGGCGTCAACGCAATGCAGGCATTCTTGCCGCCCTATCCGACCCGTTCGGCCATATCCCGCCGCGTCGTCGAGAGTTTTGGTGATGCCGGGCAGACGGGTCGGCATTTGACGCCCCAATGGCGCAGGCGCATCATCGAACTCTTCCGGAAATTCGGCTGATTGCGATGAACGACCAAACCGTCATGGGCGAGGGCGAGGCGGCAGTTTCGCCGCAGGGTGCGAAAGCCGCTCGGCCGGTGACGCGCCGCGGTGTTGGCCTGTCGACCCGGTTGTTCGCCCTGACCGTTCTCTTCGTCACGGTCAGTGAAATCCTGATCTACGTTCCGTCGATCGCGAACTTCCGCATCAATTGGTTGGCCGACCATCTCACCATGGCCGATGCGGCCAGCCTCGTTCTGGCCGAGTCGGATGAGACTGCCGTGCCACGCGATATTCAGAACGATCTTCTGAAAGCTGTTGGCGCCATCGCCATTGCCTTCCGCACCGGCACCGTCAGCCGCCTCATCGCCACCGTCGAGATGCCGCCTGAAGTCGATGGCGTGGTCGACCTTCGCGTTATGAATCCGACGGCCGATATCGGCGATGCTTTCGCCACGCTGTTCGCCACGAGCCCGCGCACGCTCCGCGTCATCGGTAACGCCCGCTCCGGTGCCACTCTGGAAATCGTCATCAGTGACCGCGCCTTGCGCGAGGCGATGCTGCGCTATTCGGTCAACATCATCTGGCTGTCGCTCATCATCTCGGTCATCACCGCCGGCTTGCTCTATTTTTCGATCAACCGCTTGTTCGTCCGCCCCATGCGCCGCCTGACCGAAAACATGGTCGCGTTTTCGGGGGCACCGGAGGACAGCGGCAAGGTCATCGCGCCGACCGGGCGAGGGGACGAGATTGGCGTCGCCGAGGAGCACCTCGCCGCCATGCAGGAGGCGCTACAGGGGACCCTTCGCGAGCAGCGCCATCTCGCCGACCTTGGCCTCGCCGTGTCGAAGATCAATCACGACCTCCGCAACATGCTGGCCTCTGCCCAGTTGTTCTCGGACCGTCTCGGCAGCTTGCCCGACGAGAATGTCCAGCGCTTCGCGCCGAAACTGATAGCGGCTCTCGATCGCGCTATTTCCTACGCCCAGACGACGCTGGCTTATGGCAAGGCGCGCGAGGCCGCGCCCGCCCGACGGCTGGTGGCGCTCGACCGGCTGGTCGATGATGTCGCCGAATCCTTCGGCCTCGTCGGCCACGCCACCATCCAGTTTGAAAACAAGGTCCCCGCCGGTCTCGAAGTCGATGCGGACCCGGACCAGTTGTTCCGCGTGCTCGTCAATCTCTGCCGCAATGCCATTCAGGCTCTGGACAGCGACCTCGGCCCGGCCGTCGTCCGTCGGCTGACAGTGAGCGCCGCCCGCGACAACGGCACGGTCACGATCCGCGTCGCCGATACCGGTCCCGGCATCCCGGCCATGGCCCGCGCTAATCTCTTCCGCGCCTTCCAGGGCACCGCGCGGCCCGGTGGCACGGGGCTTGGCCTGGCCATCGCCGCCGAGCTTGTCCGTGCCCACGGCGGTTCGATCATGCTTCTAGACACGGGCGGCGCCGGCGCTACGTTCGAGATCGTCATCCCGGATCGCCCAGCCGCGGGCGGCCGCATGGGGTAGGGGCCGGCGGGGCTCAGAGAGCGGCGAAGATTTCCGCGAACCGCTTCCTGGCGGCGGCAGGTTGCTTAACCGCCTTGGCCGCTTCGAGGTTGACCGGCTCGCCGACGACGATCAGACCGACCATGCCCATGAGAACGTAGTGGGGCGTGCACTTGACGCCGTAAACGCCCTCGACGGTGAACGTAACGGTCAGCTTCCTGTCGAGTTCGCCTTTGAAGGGCTCGGCACCCTCCGGCAGCATGCCGCGAATGGATGAAACGTCGTGATCCGGTTGGGTGGGAACGAAATGGACGGTGTCGCCCGGCGCGATGCGAAGCAAATCGGG
>JAYTZZ010000081.1:0-11446 GCA_043741595.1 Hyphomicrobiales bacterium
ACGACGACGATGCCGTTGAGATAGCCGACGAGAACGGCGACGCCGAAGGCTAGCAGGACGGTCGACCACACCGGCCAGCCCCACATGGCGGCGGGAATGGCGATGACGATTCCGGAGAAGCCGATCATCGAGCCGACCGAAAGATCGAACTCACCGCCGATCATCAGCAGGGTAACAGCGACGGCGAGGATGCCGAGCTGGGCCGAGACTTCGAGGAAGTTGATGATGCCCTTGGCGCTGAAAAGGCCGCTGTTGCCGGCGGTCGCCATGAAAAAGACGATGACGAGGAGCGTTCCGGCTACGGCACCGAGCTCCGGCCGCGCTACCAGGCGACGCAACCAATGAACGTCGCGCAGCCGCTCGTCGCTGGCGGGTGAGTTTGCGGTCACCGGCACTCCAGAGTCGAAAACAGAGGGGATGGCGGCTTACCCGCCATCCCGAAACAAGTTCAGACTAGCGCTTGCCCTGCTTGGCGAGGTCGATGACCGACGCGGCTTCCGCCTTGGTCACGAAGCCGGGGCCCGTCGGGTAGTCGGCGATCGGCGCCAGCTTGTACTTCGCCTTGAGGTCGATCATCACCACGGGGATATAACCCATAAGGTACTGTTGGGCATCGATCCCCCATTCGACCTTGCCATCGACGACGGCCTGCAGGATGACGGGCGACAGATCGAACGTGCCGAGCTTGACCTTGCCAACCATGCCGAGTTCTTCGAGCGCGGCGAGCGCCGGCTCGGTCGCGGTCGGGCCGCAACCCAGCATGAACTCGACATCCTTGTGCGCGTTCAAGTAGGCGAGCACCCGGCTCTTCATCTCGGTCGGGTCCATCACGCCCTGGAGCACCGGCACGTCGACGCCGAGGCCCTTGGCGAAACCGTTACAGCGATCGTCGAGGCTCGAGTTGCCGACTTCCTGATTGATACAGACGGCGTTCTTGACGCCGAGCTTGGCGACGCGCTCGCCTGCGGTGACGCCTGCTTCGTACTCGGACTGGCCGAGATAGAGGAGCCCACCGAGTTCCTTTGTCAGTTTCGCGCCGCCCGAATCGACCACGATGACCGGAATGCCGGCAGCGACAGCGTTCTTCACCGGTCCGCTAAGAGCGGCGGCATCGGGGATGGAAACGACGAGGCCATCGGGCTTCGATGCGGTAGCGGCATCGATAAGCTGTGCCATCTTGACCATGTCGAAGGTCTCGGGCGACAGGTATTCGGCTTTGACGCCGAGGGCTTTCGCCGCGTCGTCCATGCCGTTCTTCACGACAGACCAGTAAGGGTCGCCGCTCTGCCCGTGGGTGACGAAGACGACCCGGGTCTCGGCCCACGCCGAGCTGGCCGCGAGACCGGCGACGACCGCCAGGCCCAACGCTAGTTTTCCACCGAAACGCATCGCTAGATCTCCTTTTCAACGCCAATGCAACTGCTGGTGTGACGAGCCTACGGTATGTTCGTTCCATCCTGCACTAAACTGGAACGCAGACCAACATTGCCCGTTTCGAACGAAGAGCCAATGGTAATATTATCTGATTAATCGAACAATCGGAATCCTTGCCGCGTCTGCCGCGGATGAAGCCTGAGACACCTCGCGTCTTGCACATCAGGGAGTTTTTGAAAATGCCACGCGTGAGAATCGGGGTGATCGGCGCCGGGATGATTGCGCAGATCGAGCATTTGCCGAATCTGTTGCGGCTCAAGGACAAGTTCGAAGTGATCGGCGCGAGCGATCCGTCGCCGTCGTCACGGGCATTCGTCAGCGACGTTCTCGGTGTGCCCGCCTTCGCGAAGCCCGAGGAGCTCTACGCCAAGCCTCTCGACGCGGTTCTCGTTGCCTCGCCTGATCCCCTGCACCACGGTCAGGTGCTGGCGGCGCTGAAACTCGGCCTGCACGTCCTTTGCGAGAAGCCGCTCTGCTATTCGCCGGCTGAGATAGACGAGATCATCGCCGCCCGCGATGCTGCCGGGAAAGTCGTGCAGGTCGGCTACATGAAGCGCTTCGACCCACACTATGAGGCCGCGCTCGCCGCCATGCCGGGAACGTCGAAGACCCTCCGCTACGTGTCGGTCGAGGTGAACGATCCCGATGCCTGGCCTTTCATTCGCCAACATGCTTTCCGACGCGAGGCCGACGTACCGCAAGCGATCGTCGAAGATGCGCGTCGGCTGCAGCGCGAACAGATTGTCCGGGCGATGCCGGCGCCGCTCGACGATATGGCTGCGCGTGGATTTACCGGTGCTTATTGCTCAAGCCTGGTGCACGACGTCAATGTTGTGCACGGTTTGCTCGACGCGCTGGGCGTCCCAGACGGAACGATCGTTGGTGCCCAGCTCTTTGCAGGTGGCGACGGCGGGCAGGGCGCGGTGAAGCTCCTGGGCGGGCAGGCGCTGTGGAATATGGTCCACCTGACAGTGCCAAAGGTCGCCGATTACCGCGAGACCATCTCGTTTTATTTCGACGATGCGATCCTGAGCCTCACCTTCCCGTCGCCCTACCTCAACAATCAGGCAACGCGCCTCGTGATCCGCAAGTCCGACGGTCACGTCCTGCAGACGATCGAGACGAACGCTGGATACGAGGAAGCCTACGTGCGCGAACTTTCCAGCTTCCACGATGCGATCGTCAAAGGCGCGCCGGTGCGCAACACCGCCGAGCATGCGCGCCGCGATCAGGCGCTGCTCTGCGGGCTCGCCGCCTGGCACGCGACTCAGGGCCGATAGCGAGCAGCGCGCTTCACACGTTGGTCAGCGGCTCGAAGGTCGGCAGGCTGACCGTCTCCGGCACGAGCACGAGGCCCTTGTCGGTGATGCGAAGCTCCGGGATCACCGACAGCGGGATCAGGTTGAACCCCATGTAGGGGATCGTGCAGCCCGCCTTTACCCATTCGACCTTCAGCGCTTTCACCTGTTCGGCGACATCGCCGACGCGCTTGTCTGAGAGCAACCCCGCGATCGGCAGCGGCAACATAACCAACACCTTGCCATCCGCGACCACGCAGACGCCGCCCTGAACCTTGCGGATCGCGTCGAGCGCAACGCGCATATCGGCTTCATTGGTTCCGGCGAGAATGATGTTGTGACTATCGTGGCCGACGCTGCTGCCGACCGCGCCCCGCTTCAGGCCGAAGTCCTTGAGAAAGCCATGGGCCACGTTTCCCGCTGACTTGCCGTGACGTTCGACCACCGTCACGAAGCAGAGGTCGTGCTTCTTGAAGAGCGTCGCCCAATCCTTCTCCGGCGTTACTTCTACCCGGTCGTGGAAAAGCACGATCCCGGGCAGCGCTGTGCGGATCGCGTGGATTACACACGGGTTCTTCGGCATCTCCGGAATGAGCTTCAGCCCGTCCTTGACCTTGACCGTCGTGTAGGCGGCCTTCGGGTACTGGTAGCGGCGCGATAGCGCCTTCTCAAGGACTGGCGTGATGGCCCGGTCCTTCACCACCAGTTCGCCGCCATACCACGTCGATTGCGGCTTCAACTCGTCATCTATCAGCACCAGGTCGGCGCGGCGTCCGCCGCCGAGTCCGCCGACCTC
Source organism: Hyphomicrobiales bacterium (assembly GCA_043741595.1). GTDB lineage: Bacteria > Pseudomonadota > Alphaproteobacteria > Rhizobiales > Kaistiaceae > DASZQY01. The sequence goes on from JAYTZZ010000081.1 coordinate 3,529, forward strand.
GCCATCGTGGCCGAAACGCGTTGCACCGTGGAGCGACGCCATGCTCCATGCCACCTCGCGCTTCATGCCGAGCCGCACAGCCTCGCGCGCCACCCAGTCCTGGCCGAAATGAAGCAGGTCGTCAGCGTCGCGGTCGTCGGTGCAGACGCAGATGCGTTTGGTCGAGGCGCCGAGTTCCGTTACGGTCTTGATCGCCTCGGCGATGCTGTTCCATGGAGTCGCCGGGTTGCCGCCACGCAGGAACACCCAGATTCCGGCCTCGAGGAAATCGTCGGCGATGTCGCGGTCGATGGCTTCGTGGGTATCGGTGATGCCGCTCGCGGCGTAGGCTGCAACGAAGTCGCGCCCATAGATGTGGCCGGAGACCGGCCGGCCTCGCGATAGCGCCGCTGCGATAATTGCATGGCTGCGCTCGTCGCCCATGGTTACTTGGACGAAATCCATCTTTTCGCCAAGCGCCACGGCTTCCGGCCAGCGGTCGAAGAGGCCGGCGATCTTCTCCGCCGTTAAGTCACCGCCTGCGGTCTCGAATTCCGGGGAAGTCGCCGGCACTGTGCTCGGCACAGTGAGGAAGATCGACAGCGGCGCCTGCCGCGCATCCTCAAGCATCGCCTCGACGCCGGCAACATCCATGACGTTGCCGATCTCATGGCTGTCGCAGAAGATCGTCGTCGTGCCGTTGAGGAGTGCTGCCTCGGCGTAAGCGCAGGCGGTCACCATGCTTGATTCAATGTGGATGTGCGGGTCAACGAGGCCGGGCGCGATGATGCCGCCCTTGGCATCGAACACGGCCTTGGCGCCGGCCTTCTTGTGCGCGCCAGCCGGCTTCGCCGCCGCGATGCGGCCCCCGGCTATCCACACCTCCTTGTTATCGAGGATGCGCTCCGAATACGTGGAGAGGAGGCGCGCCCCCGTAATGACGAGGTCAGGCTGAGCCAGTCCCGAGGCGACGTCGGCGAGACGCCGGGTCATCGTGGCAAGCGGAGCGACGGAGAAGCGGGTCAACGAATCCATGGATCCCTCAACGGATGATCTACTGCCGTCCCAATACGGCTGGCTGGATGATAGTCCGGAATGGGTGGCGTCTTGAACCCTTCGAAGGAGTAACGCCTAGGATTGTTGCGACCCGTAAATCGACTGCCCCAGCGTCCAGCCGGCCACCATCGGGGTGAAATCCGGATTGTCGATGATCCGGCAACCGCGAAGCGCCGCCGCGATCTCGCGGGAAGACAGGTCGAGATCAACCGAATCGCGCGACCGCCGCGCGTATTCCAGGACAGCCGTGGCCCCGGCGTAGAGTTCGGCGGCGTCCATCACGCGCTGGCACACCTCCAGCCGCCAGACCGGCCGCGTGCCGCTCTCTTCGGCCAGCCGGCGAAGGCGCGCGTTTTGAACCTGCAGCGCCCCGAGAACGTCGGCAAGCTTTCGCGCGGTGCCGATGTCGGCAGTCTGAATGGCAGCCTGGAACGCCTCGAAAACCCCGGGGGGAATGACGAGGTCCGCGTCGAGCCACTTGGACACTTTCTGCTGAAGCGGATTCTCAGGCAGCATCGTCAGCAGATCGCGCGTACACTTCGCGGCGTATGACGAGAGCGCGTTGATCGCTCCCGGCAACATCGTGCGGGCTGCGGTGTCCGCCCGCTCGCGCCGTTGTCTCTCGCTTGCCGCCGCTTGATCGGCCTGTCGCGTCAGCGCTTCGAAGAGGATCGCTGCGACCGCCAGCGCCAAAATACCAACGACGAGGATTTGATAGCGGTAGAGCCAATCGTTCCATGTCTCGGTCGTCAGTCGAGACCAGATGACAATCGCGCCCAGTATCACAACGAGGACCAGGACGCGTTCGCTGCGGCCGAAGTTCAGCGGCGTACGTGCTCTCCACACACCGCGCATGATCCTGAGGCGTGAGAGCTTGAATTCGGCGAGCGTCATGCCGAGGGCGATTGCCGCGCCCTGGATGATGAACTGTAGCGACGAAGCGAGACCGAGCATCTTCAACATCTGCCCGAGATGCGTCAGGAAAAGCGCCGCGCCGGCTACGGCGACCAGGCTGCCGATCCCGCCGCTGATGGCGGTGCCGCCGAGGACCGCTGCGGCGATCGGGGCCAGCAGGTATGGGTCGCCGACGTTGAGTGTTGGGTTCCGGATGAACGCCGAGAGCAGGATACCGGCGGCGCCATAGAGCAGGCCGGCGACCGTGAACGCGGCAATCTGGTACCCGGTGACGCCGATGCCCACGATCCAGGCCGACCTCGGATTGGCACCGACCGCGGAAAAGCGCCGCCCGACCGTCGTCTTTCGAAGGATCACCGTCAGCACGATCACCAGCAGCGCGGCGACCCAAACCGAGACGTTCAGTCCCAGCACGCGCGAGCTGCCCCAGTCCGCGAGCATCTCCGGAACGCGCGATTCCTGCGGCAATGACTCGCGATACCAGAGGGTCATGCCGGCAGTGATGCCTGCGATAGCAAGCGTCACGATCAGCGCGTTGAGCTTAAGGACGGCAACGAGTATCCCATTTACCAACCCGATCAGCGCCGCGAACGCCAACGCGGCGATAACTGCCACGAAGATATCCTCATCGCGCCCACCCGATACGCCGAGCAGGATCGTACTCGAAAGCGTGATGATCGCTGGGATCGAGAGGTCGATGCTCCGCGACATGAGCACGATTGATTCACCGGCCGCGGTGATCGTCAGGAAGGCCGCCAACGGAATGATCGCGAGAATGGTATTCGGGAGGAGGCTTCGCGGTGCAATGATGGCGCCGAGGACGAGAAGCGCGGCGAGGGCGATCCAGATCGCCGCGAAACGCATCTGGAGTGGCCGGCGCCGCGCCAGCCCCTCGCTGACCGAACTCGTGGCCTCTTCCAGGACGCTCATGGCGTGCCAGCCGCGGCGCGCATCTGCGTGAACGCCCGGTGGATACGGGCCCACCCGCGCGCCACCGGTTGCCAGCCCGAATAGAGCAGCACCGCAAAGAGCGTCAGCGCCCCGCTGATGATGATACCGGCGCCGGTGTTGAGGCCGAGAAGGGTGATGATGTTGAGCGTGAGCGTAAAGAACAGTGCGCCGAGCAGCGCGCCCACGAACGAGCCGCGCCCGCCGGTGAGCGCCGCCCCACCAAGGACCGCAGCCGCGATGCTGGTCAGGGTGTAGCTCGATCCTATCGTCGGATAGCCACCTGCGACCTCCGACGAGAGCATGAACCCGGCAATGACCGCGAGCACGCCGGAAAGGAAATAAGCCCGCAGGTGGACGAAATTGATCCGAACGCCGTTCCGGTTCGCCGCCTCCTCGCGAAAGCCGACGGCGCGGAGCCTGAGGCCGCTCCGCGTGCCGTAGAGCCAATAGTCGGCGAGTATCGCGGCAGCGAGAATGACGAAGAACGAGATCGGAACGGTCCCGGCGCTGGTCTGTAGCAGGTCGATGAAATTCTGACTGATGACGCCGGAGGGCGAAGGGCGGCCGTAGAGTGCGAAGCCCTGCAGGATCGACAGCGTCGCGATGGTGGTAATCACCGGGTTGACGCCGACGTATCGCACCATGATGCCATTGGCGAGTCCGACGCCGACGCCGACCAGAAGGCACACCGCGGCGCCGAGGAGGATGGCGCCGGTGCCAAATTCGGCCGCGATGAGGAACGAGGCGATGACGACGGTCAAGCTCATGAGAGAGCCAACCGATATGTCGAACCCACGCACCATCAGCACGTTGAATTGCGCCATCGTGACGAGGGCGAGAGGCGCGGTAGCGAGCAGGATGTGGCGAATGTTCAGCGGCGACAGGAACACGTCGGACTGCAGCGAAGCATAGCCGCCGACGACAAACGTGAGGAAGAGCAGGAAGGCGAGGGGCACCCACCACTTGTTGCTGTTGCCGGAGATAATGTCGCGGAAGTTGGTCCAGGTGAACCATGCATCCGACTGAGCCTCGGCGGCGGTCCCCGTCGAGGCGGCTACTTCTTTCGACGTGAGAAACGACGAGACGATACTCTCTTCGGTGATCGCTGCGCCCGTCAACTCGCGGATTACGCGACCGCGCGAGAAGACCAGCACGCGGTCGCAGAGGCCGGCGAGCTCAAGCGCATCGGATGAATTGACGATGCAGGCGATGCCCTGGTCTGCCTTCGCCCGGATAGCGCGATAGATGTCGAAACGCGCCTTGGCATCGACACCCTGTGTCGGTTCGTCAATGAGCACGACGCGAGCGTCGTGAAGGAAACTCCTCGCCAGAACCGTCTTCTGCTGGTTCCCCCCCGAGAGTCCGCTGATCGGCGTATCGAGCGTCGGCGTGGCGATGCTGAGATCCTCGACCAGCGCCGCCGCCGCCGTCCGCTCTTTTGTTGCCGAGACGATGCCGGCCGAGGCAAATGTCTCGAGCACCTGAACTGTCATGTTCTCGCGCACGCCGAGGGCAGGAAAAATAGATTCGTGCGGCCGATCGGCGCTGAGGGACAGAATGCCGGAAGCCAGCGCCGCTTGTGGGGTGCTGCCCTTTAATTCCTTGCCGTCGCAAAAAATGTGGCCGCTCGCGGGTTCGATGCGGCCGAGCGCGCGGATGAGATCCCGCTGGCCGTTGCCTTCGGCGCCGGCAAAGCCGAGGACCTCACCGCGATTGATATAAAAGCTGACGTCGTGAAAACGCGCGCCGCTGAGCCGGGTCGCCCAGAACGCGACGCCGGCGGCCTCGATTTCGGCCTGGCGTTTCGCCGGGTATTCGGACTCGATCGGCCTCCCGACCATCAGCGTGATGAGGTCATCTTCCGAGAGGTTGCCGTCGATGTCGTAGGTGCCCTGGCCTTCGCCATCGCGGAGGATGGTGACGCGATTGGCAAGGGCGAGGATCTCCGGCAGGCGGTGGCTGACGTAGACCACCGCCGTGCCCGCCGCGGTGATGCGGCGGAGAATCGCACTGAGCTTCTCTACGCCGGTAAGGTCCAGACTTGAGGTCGGCTCATCAAGGAGGAGCACCTTCGGGCTGGCGGCAAGCGCCTTGACGATCTCGAGGAACTGGCGTTCGGCCTGACTCAGGTGGCCGACGAGCATATCGGGTGTGATGCCGAGGTCGTACGGCGCGAGCTTCTTCGCCGCCCACTGGCGCGCCTGCGAGACCGGAGGTGGATCGAGCGCGGCGAGCACGAGGTTTTCGGTAACAGTCAGTTCGCGCACGAGCGAGTCGTCCTGATAGACGGTCGCCAGGCCGAGCCTCCGCGCGAGTAGAGGGTCCGCGGCACTAAGCGGCCGGCCCATGATCGAAACTCTGCCGCTGTCGGCAACGACCGCGCCGCTGGCTATGCCGAGGAGCGTACTCTTGCCGGAACCGTTTTCACCGAGAACGGCATGGATTTCGCCCGGCCGGCATTCGAAGTTGACGCGATTCAGCGCCTGGACGCCGGGATAGCGCTTCGAGATGTTGGCGATTTCGAGTGAGGCCCCAGCCATCCACCCTTCTCCGGTATCAGGACGGGCGCGGACCGAAATCCGCGCCCGCCCAGATTGAACCTACGACTGACTGTAGCGACTTACTTCTTGAACATCGCTTTCAGCATTTCGCCGTCGAGGCGGGTAGAGCCCGAAGCGTCAAGCGGCAGGTCCATGTTGCACATACCCTTGGTTACCGGCCGGAAGCGAAACGGCACGTCGACCAGCGTCGGCACTTCCTTGCCTTCAAGGTGCATCATGGCAGCCGTCAGAGCGACGCCCGACTGAAAGTTGTGACCCGACGCGAAGAAGATCTTGAAGTCCGGATCGTTGATCTTCTCCCAATCGCAGAACAGCCCTTGCTCGTCGGTGCGTAGAGCCACGACGACATTCGGTTCCTTGCCGGCCTCTTGCCATGCGCGCAGGCCACCGCGGAAGCCGTCGGCGTATTCGTAGACAACGCCGTCGACGCTATCGTTCTGTGCGAGGAAGCCGGACATTGCCTGGAACGAACCTTCCTGCGTCCAGTTGGTGTCGGCCTTGCCGAGTAACTTCATGCCCACGTGCTTGGCGATTTCCTCATCCGAGCACTTCTGCCAGCCGGCGCTGAGACCATTGCCCGGCGTGCCGCCAAGTTCGACGATTGACACTGCTTTGCTGTTGCCTTCAGCGACGGCCTGAACCATGCCGGCGCCGAGCTTGCACAGGTCTTCGCTGACCGTGGTCAGATAGTCCTTGCCGGCATCGCCGCCGACATAAGTGCCGTTGTGCAGCACGACAGTCGCGCCTGCTGCTGTTGCTTCCTTGATCGATGGCAACAGCGCCGTGCTCGCATCGGCGAAGACGACGATCACGTTGACCTTCTGCGCGGTCAGACTGCGCATGTCCGAGATCGCCTTGGTCGCGTCGCCGCGGGCCGAGGTATAGATGATCTTCTTGATGTTCGGATAAGTCAGCGCCTCCATGATGAATTCCATCTTGGTGACTTGACGCCAGACGTTTTCGCCGAACCCGTCGGCGAGCGCGACCGTAAGATCGCCATGCCCGGTTTCGCAAACCGAATCCTTCCAGCACTTCATCGCGAGTTCGCGCTGTTCGGCCGTGAGGCCCTTGGCAAACCGCGTGAACGACTCGGCGACAATCGGATTGACCTCGGTCGTGCCGAGCGACTTCATCTCGAGTTCTTCCGGCGTTGCCGCCTGCGCCGACACAGTGCCCAGCGTCAGCAATGCGCCGGCAATGCCGGATACAACCCATTTCTGCGTTCTGTTCATTGCATTCCTCCCATCGTTGTTACTCTTTTTGCTTCTCAGAACCTGCATCGTTGGCAGGGGCAAATAGTACTACTTCCCCTTCAGCCAGGGATAGCGCGCCTTATCTTTCCCGGCGTAGTCCGGGTCGAGATAAATGAAGCACCGCTGGATCTTCCAGTCGCGGATTTCGAAGACATCGCACCAGTTGCCGGCCGCCCATTCCGGGACGCCCGCCCGCCATGTTCCATCCTGGTGCTCGCCATGGCTGGTGCCCTCGCACACCAGAACGTCGCCGCCGGAGAATATCCAGTTGAAGTGCGAGTAGTGGTGCACGATCGACTTCAGTGTGGCACCGACGTCGCCGAAGCATTTGCCGATCTCGGCCTTGCCGCGCGCGACACCCCATTTAGGAAAATAGACTTGGGCGTGTTCGTCGAAGAGGTCGAGTATTGAACCTCCCGTCGAGGTCACTCCGCCATTGTCGAAGGCTTTCAGGTATTCGATCGCGACCGATTTCCTTTGCTCGTCGGTCATCGTCTGCGTCGTCAATGCCATCCGTTGATCTCCTCCCATGACCGCCCGTGAACACGCCGGGCGGAAGTTCATTGCGAAATCTCTATTTCACGGCTTCGCGGTGCGCCGCATTGGCCGCGAGGTAGGCGAAAGCGAGAAACGGCCCGAGTGTCGCACCGCCGGCCCAGTAGGCACGCGCCGAAGCCGAAGCGACGCAATTGCCGGCGCCGTAAAGGCCGGGGATTGGCTCGCCGATCGCGTTCAGAACCTGCCCTTTGGCATTGGTCGCAGGACCACCCTTCGTGTCGAGATTACCCCCGGTCAGCAGCGCTGCGTAGTAGGGGCCTTCGCCGCTGATCGGGTACATGGTCGGATTCTTGCCGGCCTTCGGCGCGGTCGCCCCGTTGAAGAGCAATTCGACCTGCCGTTCGCCACGGTGGAAGTCGTCGTCTTTGCCTTTCCGCGCGAAGCCATTGAAGCGCTTAATCGTCGCCTCGAGATTCTTTGCGAAATCAGGGGCAATCTTCAGGTTTCCGATTTCGCTGGCGTACTGCTTCACGCGCTTCTTGATCGCGGCAGCAAGCGCATCGAACGTCTTGCCCTTGATGACGTGGTCGTCATCCTTGCCCTTCGGCACGATGAAACGGCCGTATTCGTCGCTCGCCGAATGATCCTGACTGCGCTGATCCCATATGGCGACGAGCACGAGGTTCGGATACTCGGACTTCACCG
>JAYTZZ010000082.1:0-4949 GCA_043741595.1 Hyphomicrobiales bacterium
ACCCGGCCGAAGCTCCTCGTGCTCGACGAGCCGACCGAGGGCATCCAGCCGTCTATCATCAAGGACATCGGCCGCGCCATCGAGTGGCTGCGTGCCAAGGGCGGCATCGCAATCCTGCTCGTCGAGCAGTACTTCGATTTCGTCAAGCAGCTCGCCGACAGTTTCGCCGTCATGGACCGCGGCGAGATCGTGCTTGCCGGCAGCCGCGCCGACCTCGAGGACACCGAGCGCGTGCGCCGGCACCTGACGGTCTAGGCAGCTTTCGCCGTCTTGATCTTCGCAATCTCGGCACCGATGGCGCGCTGCGCATGCCAAAGGTCGAACGCCTCCTGCAGCCGCAACCAAATGTCCGGCCCATTGCCGCAGAACTTGCCGATGCGCAGCGCCATCTCAGGCGTCACCGCCGACTTCCCGGCGAGCAGCCGGTGAAGAGTCTGGCGGCTCACTTTCAAGCCCTTAGCTGCTTCCGACACACTCATGCCAAGCGCCGGCAGAACGTCCTCGCGCAGCACTTCGCCCGGATGGATTGGTGTGCGATTCGGATCACGCATCGCACGATACTCAGCCATGACTTGTGTCCTCAGTGGTATTGCTCAAGATCGACGTTAGACGCATCGCCATCGGCGAATTCGAATGTAATGCACCATGGACCATTGATATGGACTGAATATCGGGTCGGGCGAAACCCGCGCAACGCGTGGAAATCGTAGCCCGGAACATTCATTCCTTCCGCCGTACTAGCGGCATCCAATGTCTCAAGGCGCCGCAGGATTCGCTTGTGCAGCCGAGCATCAATCTTGGCCGACGAACTGTTGCGCCAAAGATCAGCCAGCGACTTGCTTCTAAACGTCTTAATCACAAACGAGTGTAACGCATAGTGCGACAGTTGTCACGCATAACATTACAGAAGTCCGCCTTGTTTCCCGCACCAAGCCGCGCTATGGCCTGCCGATGCTGGATGACCTGAAGGCAAACAATCGCGTCTGGGCGGCGGGCAAAGTCGCCGCCGATCCTGATTTCTTCAAACGCCTCGAACGCCAGCAGGCGCCGGAGTACCTGTGGATCGGCTGCTCCGACAGCCGTGTGCCCGCCAACGAGATCGTCGGTCTCGACCCGGGTGAGCTCTTCGTCCACCGCAATGTCGCCAACCTCGCGCCGCCGCAGGATGCCAACTACCTGTCGGTCCTGCAGTTTGCGGTCGACGTCATCAAGGTCAAGCACATCATGGTCGTCGGCCACTACGGCTGCGGCGGTGTGCGCGCGGCGGTGGACGGCAAGCGCCGCGGCCTGGTCGATCACTGGCTGCACCCGATCCGCGAGGTTTTCCACGATCACAGTCACGAGCTTGACGCGATCCCCGGCGAGAACGCCCGCCTTGACCGTCTGTGCGAGCTCAACGTCATCAAGCAGGTGAGCAACGTCGCCTCAGATGTTTTCGTGCAGGACGCCTGGGCGCGCGGTCAGCGTGTCAGCGTTCACGGTTGGGTCTATTCGCTCGCCAACGGACTGGTGAAGGACCTCAACGTCACGATCACCCGGCCGGAAGAAGTCGACCTGCTGGGTTAACCCTTCGCCGCCTTGTCGTAGGCCGCGACCATGGCGCGGGCGAGGTTGCCGACGTCTTCGGCACGCGCGCCCGGTTTGTAGAGGCTGGTACCGATGCCGAAGCCTGTGACGCCCGCCTTGAGATAGTCCGCCATATTCGTCGCATCGACGCCGCCGACAGCGAGAAGCGGAATATCTTTCGGCAGAATCGTCGCTATCGCCCTGATGCCTTTCGGTCCGAGCAGATCGCCGGGAAAGAATTTCAATGCATCCGCGCCTGCCGCGATCGCCTTCAGCGCTTCGGTCGCGGTGAACACCCCAGGATAAGAGTCGAGCCCCGCGGCTTTCGTCGCTTTGATGACCGCCTCGTCGCAGTTGGGCGAGACCACGATCTGCCCGCCTGCCGCTTTCACGGCGCGAACGTCGGCAACGGAAAGCACCGTGCCGGCGCCAATCCGCGCCCGGCCATTGGTCGCGCCGGCCATCGCCTTGATGCTGGCGAGCGGGTCCGGCGAATTGAGCGGCACTTCGATCAGCCCGATGCCGGCTTCGATCAGCGCCTCCATGACGGCAAGTGCATCTGGCGGACTGATCCCGCGCAGGATCGCGACCAGTGGGCGATGGCCCGCAAAGATCTTTGCGCTCATGGTGCCCTCGCCGGCAGGAATCCGAGACCGCGCGCCAGATGAACGATGCCATCGAGAACGAGCGCGTCGCCGTCGAGAACTATTGTCTCGAATCCGAGGTTTTGCAGCGCGGCATGATAGGCGCGGGCAAGTGAGCGCGCCCCGATGACGCGAACCGGCGTTCCGGGATCAATCGGGTACATCGCGCGCGCCGCGGCGATCTCGCCGCCGATCACCAGACCCGAAAGGTAGGCGAGATTATCCTCCGGCCGGACCCCGGCGAGCAGCTGCCGGGTGCGCACGGAGAAGAGTGCGCCGAGGAAGGGCAGCCCGTCCTTTGCCGTCCGCCGAACACCGAGGGCGAAATCCGGCGCGACCGATAGATCGCCCGCCGCTTCCGCCACCGAATGGCGGAGGAATGACTTCTGCGACAACAGCTCGAACAGTTCGCCGGTGATGAACGACTGGAAGTCGACGATCACGCCCCTATCGATCCGCGCCCATTTCGAATGGGTGCCCGGCAGGATCGCGGTGCCCGTGAACGCGGGCTCCCGGTCGATGAGCCCGATCATCTGCGTTTCCTCGCCGCGGATCACGTCGCCATCGCGCGACGGCGCGGTAAGGAGGAGCCCCGGCACGATCGCGACTGGCCGTCCACGCGATGTCGTGAAGCACGTGATCTCGGCGGCGAGCGCCGCGGGAGTAGTGGGGCAGGGGACGTAGGCGGCCTCGCGCCATCCTTGCCTGCTGCCGATCATCCCGGCCATAATCGCCGGCACCGACGGCCAAAGGGCGACGGCGGACTCAAAGATAGCCTCGTGCCCGCCGTCGATGGCGCCGATGCCCCTGTCACTTTCTGCATCAGCGAGTACGCGACCATCCGCATCGACGAGCTGCGCGCGGAGCCGGCTGGTTCCCCAGTCGACCGCGATCAGTTTCCCTGAGTCGAGATTGGGAGCCGCCGTCATTGCCCTTTGTCGGGCGGGCGGCGGGTTCAGGTCAAGATGGCACCGGCCCGGTTGAGCCGCGAATGACGAGGTCCACCGGCCAAAGTTCGTGAATCGTATCGCAGGCCCGACCGCGCAGCTGTTCGATGAGCAGCTCCGCCACGCGGGTTCCGGCGGCGCGAATCGACGATCGCGTCGTCGACATAGGTGGATACATCCGGTCGGCGTTGAGGAACGGAAAGACGTCGTCGTGGGCAATCATCGACACGTCCTTGCCGAGTTCCAGACCGGCCGCGCGCACCGCACGAAAAACACCGAGCGCCATCATCATCGACGATACGAGTATCGCGGTCGGCCGCGGCGTTTCGGTGAGAAAACGCTCCATCAGGCGGTAGCCGTTGTCATCGGTCATGACCGCTTCCGCGATCAGCCGTTCGTCGACTGTTATTCCGCGCGCCGATAGCTCAGCGCGATAGCCGCGCTCCCGATCCGCGGCATAGGTGTAGGTCTTGAAGCCATTGATGAGGCCAATGCGGGTATGGCCGAGATCGAGAAGATATTTCGTCGCCTGGCGAAAGGCGTTTTCGTTGTCGATGTCGAGCCAGGCATGGGGCGGCTGGTTGATCGTGCGACCGTGGAGGATGAACGGCATCCCCATGTCGGTCATTAGCTTGACCCGCTCGTCTTCGATCGGTGGGCTCGACAGGATGAGCGCGTCGACGCGCTTGCTGGTAGCGATCCGGCGATAGCCTTGGGCTTCTTCGCCGACTTTGGTCGGGCTGAGCACGATGTCGATCTCGTCTTCGGCGAGGCGCTCGCCGACGCCCGACAGAAACTCGACATAGTGCGGATCGACAAGCTGGCTGCGGTGGGTGTGGAGAACGGCGCCAATCGCCCCGACCCTCCCGGTCGCAAGCCGCCGGGCGCTTGCGTTCGGCCGATAGTCATAGCGGCGCGCGGCCTCGACGACGCGCACGCGCGTGTCCTCGTTGACCTCCGGATAGCCGTTGAGCGCACGGCTGACAGTCGTTTGCGACAGGCCAAGCGTGTCCGCCAAATCCTTGAGTTTCATCCGCCCTTACCTGCTTTTGCGGCATTCAAAGCGCTTTCAATGATTGACGCAAGAGGTGATGGAATTGATGGAAAAAGATTCGCGATTGTTTGCATCGCACCCGCACGATCCGTCTCGCTGAAAGAGTCGCAAGATCAATTAAATACGGCTGATAGGCGCAGTATTCTGGGTGTGATCCATGTTGCAATGCGAGAGCATGCGGTTCATTTCGTCCCTTGACTCACTGAGGGGTTGGGAACAATGATCCGCCTCAAAGCGCTTTGAAAAAGCGGCACTCAACAGCCGCACGAGCGCTTTCGGGAGGACAATGCCGGGCCACACCTATTCTGGACGCGCCGCGGCGACCCTCCTCCACTTCGAGTGTTTTTCTCAAGGAGGTTCTCCACAATGAAGCTTCGTCATTCTTTCCTGGCCGTGGTCGGCGCTCTCGCGATCTACGCTGCGCCGGCTCTCGCAGCCGAACTTTCGATTGTGTCCGGCGATACCGGTGACGGCCTGGCGCGTCTGCGTGCCATGCTCGACGACTACGAGAAGCAGAGCAGCGACAAGATAACGGTTGTGCCGATGCCCTCGTCGACCACCGATCAGTTCGCTCAGTACAAGCTCTGGCTCGCGGCTCAGAACTCCGACATCGACGTTTACCAGACCGACGTCATCTGGGCGCCGCAGCTTGCCAACCAGTTCGTCGACCTGACCGACGCCACCAAGGACATCATCGGCAACTACTTCCCCGCGATCGTCGAGTCGCAGACCGTGGGC
>JAYTZZ010000083.1:0-11416 GCA_043741595.1 Hyphomicrobiales bacterium
GGGCTATGAGCCTCCAGGCAGCCGCTTGCGAAGCGACCACCAGGCACCGCATCCCCGCTCCACCAATAGTCGCCACCGGTTGGCGCCCCCTCGTTGAGCAGGGATGTCATCAATATGAGGCCGGTTGGGAGAACGGGGATAGATTTGTTTTCTTGTGAATCTACTCCCGCTGCCCGGAACGGGGTTAGAATCGCGCGCCCCTCAGCGCGGCAATCGTAGGGTGGGCAAAGGCGCGATGGCGCCGTGCCCACCTGAACGGGAAGCGGTGGGCAACGCTTCGCTTTTGCCCACCCTACATGGACTAGTTCACACCCGTCGCAAGCCGCTTGCCCATCTCCGTCACCGCGCGGTCCATCTGCGGATCGGAGCCGGCGGCATAGCGCACATCGAACGGAACCGCGATGTCAGGATCGACGCCCTTTCCCTCGATGCGTTGGCCATCGACATGGACATCGGCCACCGCCAGCAGCAGGAAGCTGTCGTCGGGCAGCATGTAGCCAGTGCCGGCGACAACCGCGGCCGCCGTGTGAGCGCCGACCAGCGGAATGCCATTCTTCTGCAGCGAATAGGCGAGGATCTCCATGCCGCTCCGCGTGCCTTCGTCGATGATGGCGACGATCGGCTTGTGGAAGCGCGAATTGACGTAGCGAAGGTCGCCGTCGCGCTCGGTCATGATCATGTTGGCCGTTCCACCGACGAAAAGCTCGGCGGCATCGGCCGGCGCCCCGCCCCAACGGCTGCGGAGGTCGAGGATTAGTCCATCGACATCCTTCAGGCGCGTCGCAAGTTCCCGGTTGAGGAGATCGGTCATCTGGTCGCTGGTGTACGACCAGAGGTGGACGACGCCGATCTTGCGGCCGTCCAGGTCGATGGTCCGCACACTTCCCTCGATCGCGTTGAGGAATGTTTCCAGCGGCTGTAGCCGCTCGACGGTCACAGGAATGGCTATCGGCGTGGCGCTGGCCGTGCGGCGAAGCTCGAGACTGACGACCTTACCGGCCTTGCCCGCGAACGACCCGATCTCGGTGAACGGCTGGCCATTGGCTGACAGAATCTCGTCGCCTGTCATAATGCCGGCTTTGGCCGCCGGCCCGCCGTCATACACATCAGTGACGAAGCGTTTGCCGTCGATTGCCTTCGACGCGATGCCAATGCCTTCGTAGGTGATCTTTCCGTCCGGCGGGAAGAGGCGGCGGAGGTCCTGCCTGACCGCGCCGCGGAACACGTCCATCAGTTCGTAGTAGTCGACCTGATCTGGCTTGTAGCGGCCGGTATGGGTTGCCTTGAGGCTGGCGAGAATCTCCTTGACTGCATTGTCGATCGCGAGCGGATCGCCGGTCGCTGCCGCTCTGGCAATGACCGCCTTCGCTGCGTCATGAAATTGGGGAAGCGCGGCGACTGAGAAGAAATGCTCGTCGACGATCTCGACCGTCTTGTCGAAGACGGCGTTGCCCGACCTCGGCGCCTCCGCCGCCGAGGCGGTGAGAATCCAGACGGGGAGGAGAAACAGGACGGCGGCGCGCGCCATGTGACGATTGGTCATTTCGGGGAACCCAGGCTCGACGGCGTCGCCACCGTCCCAGATATATCGCTGGGGCCTGGAGTCAACGCCGGTTGACTCGGCAGCGCCTTTCCCGCCATCACCTCCAAAAAGCGCGGCTGAGGAGAATCCCCTATGGAATGGCCCGTTCACGGCAAGATCGACGGCCCTATCGTCATGATCGGCTTCGGCTCGATCGGCCGGGGGACGCTGCCGCTCATCGAGCGCCATTTCGAGTTCGACAAGAAGCGGTTCATTGTCATCGATCCCCACGGCGAGAACCGCCAGATTCTGGAAAACCACGGTCACCGCCTCGTGCAGAAGGCGGTCACGCGCGAGAACTACCGCGCGCTCCTCACCCAACTCCTGACCGCCGGCGGCGGGACCGGCTTCTGCGTTAACCTCTCCGTCGATACGTCTTCCCTCGACATCATGGGCCTCTGCCGGGAGATCGGCGCGCTCTACATCGACACCGTCGTCGAGCCGTGGCCCGGGTTTTATTTCGACAAGTCGCTGGGACCAGAGGCGCGCACCAATTTTGCGCTGCGCCAGACCGTCCGCGACGAAAAAAACAGGAACCCAGGCGGCATGACGGCCGTTTCCTGCTGCGGCGCCAATCCCGGCATGGTCTCGTGGTTGGTCAAACAGGCGCTCGTCAACCTCGCGAAGGACCTGGCGCTCGCCAACTTCAAGGAGCCGAAACCGACCGACCGCGACGGCTGGGCGCGACTTTCCCGCGACCTCGGCGTCAAGGGCATCCACATCGCCGAGCGCGACACGCAGCGGGCGCGAACCCCGAAGCAGATGGGTGTCTTCGTCAACACATGGTCGGTGGAAGGCTTCCTGTCGGAGGGCATGCAACCGGCAGAGCTTGGCTGGGGGACGCATGAGACATGGCGACCAGACAACAGCGGCACCCTCGGACCGAACGGCCAGGCGATCTACCTCACCCAGCCCGGCGCCAACACGCGCGTGCGCTCATGGTGCCCGACTCCCGGCGCCCAGTACGGCTTCCTCGTCACTCATAACGAGTCGATATCGATTTCCGACTATCTGACCGTCCGTGAAGGCGGCAAGGATACCTACCGGCCGACGTGCCACTACGCCTATCATCCGGCGAACGACGCCGTGCTCTCCCTCCACGAACTCTTCGGCCGCGCCGGGGTCGTTCAGAAGGAGCACCACATTCTGGGCGAGGACGAGATCATCGACGGCATCGACGAGCTCGGCGTCCTGCTCTATGGCCACAAGAAGAATGCCTACTGGTACGGCTCCCAACTCTCCATCGAGGAGACACGGCGCATCGCCTCCTACCAGAACGCCACGGGCCTGCAGGTGACCTCCGCCGTCATCGCCGGCATGGTGTGGGCGCTGGAAAACCCGAACGCCGGCATCGTCGAAGCAGATGAGATGGACTTTCGCCGGTGCCTCGACGTCCAGCGCCCCTATCTCGGGCCGGTCAAGGGCATCTACACCGACTGGACGCCGCTCACCGACCGCCCTGGATTTTTTCCAGAGGACATCGACGTTGCGGACCCGTGGCAGTTCCGCAACGTGCTGGTGCGCTAGACCGCCAGCGTCATCGCCAGCAACACCACCACTACGAGGATGACGAGCAGCGAGGCGATGGCTAGGACCTTGCCCGACGGGGCGTCGTCGTTCCGTTTCCGGGTTGCCCGCTGCGCGGCCGCGTCAAAGTCCTCCTCAACGCCATCGAGACGACGTGGAATTGCCCGAGGATAGAGCGCCGCGAGATCATCCTCGACAAACGGCTCTCCGACGACCGAGTCGCGCTCGATATGATCGCCGCGAATGCGCTGTTGCTGGCGCCGCAAATCGGTCCAGAAAAATGTCGAACCGATCTTGGCCATCGCCTGATCTGATTGCTGGGCCATCGCCGTCGCTCCTTCTGTTTCGTGCCGGCGTTCGCCGGCAACGTCTCCGTCAGGAAGCCCCGCCGCTTTTTTGATGGAAGTATTTCTGGCCGACCAATCAGGCTGCGATATGGCCGCGGCTGCCTTGAACAAGGCGGAAAAATAAAGCCGTGCAGGATCAGGTGCTTACGGCTTTGGAATCTTGTGGAGGTCCATCTGGTGCGGGTCATCATTGCCGGTGATCAGCCGCGCGCCGGGCTCGAATGTGGCGAGACGCCAGAGCCATTGTGTCGCCACCAGCACGCGATTGCGGAAGCCACTGAGCAGATAGACGTGGATGAGCGCCCAGAACACCCAACCGATGAAACCGGTGAGGTGCATGCCGCGAAAATCGTAGACCGCGGCGCCGCTGGAAATGACCGCGGTGTCGCCGCGGTCGTGGAAATGGAATTGCGGCAACGGTGTACCCTTCAGAAGGTTGGGACGAAGCGCGCGACCGAGCGCGTACCCCTGCTGCTTCGCGACTTGCGCGAGCGCCGGCAGCGGGTGTCCGTCCTTGCCAGCCGCAGCGGCTGTATCGCCGATCGCATAGACGCCGTCGCGGCCTGGTACCGACAGGTCGGCATTGACCGTGATGCGCCCGGCGCGATCAACCGGGACATCCAGCCACTTGCCGGCGGGCGAGGCATGCACCCCGGCGCCCCAGACAATCGTCGCCGCTTCGATGATCTGATCGCCTACGCTCACCCGCCCGGGCTCGATCAGCTTCACCGCCTCACCGGTCATAACGGTGACCCCACGGCGCTCCAGCACCTTGCGGGCATGGATCGACAGCGACTCGGGAAACGCCGCCAGCAGGCGCGGGCCGGCCTCGATCAGCGTTATCCGCGCCATTTCCCGCGTGATGCGGCGGAAATCCCTGTTGAGCGCCGCATGGGCGAGATCGGCGATGGCCCCCGCCATCTCGACGCCCGTCGGCCCGCCGCCGACAATGACGGTTGAGAGCAGGAACGCCTGCTCGGTCGGACTTTCACTCACCTCGGCGCGCTCATAACCGGTGAGCAACCGGGCGCGAATCCTGAGCGCATCTTCTATCGTCTTCACCGCCGGCGCCTGCTCCGACCATTCGTCGTGGCCGAAGTAGCTGTAGGACGAGCCGGTGGCGAGCACGAGGCGGTCGTAGGCGAGGCTGTGCCCCGACGCCAGCAGTACGCGTTTGCCGGCATGGTCGACGCCGTCAACCTGATCGCGGATGACACGCGTCGAGCGATGCCGCTTCAGAAGTTTGCGGATCGGCTGAGCGATATCAGCTGGCGACAGCGCAGCAGTCGCTACCTGGTAGAGAAGCGGCACAAACAGATTGTAGTTATTGCGATCGACAACTGTGACCCTGATCGGATCGCCGCCAAGTGCCCGCGCGCAGGCGAGACCGCCGAAGCCCGCGCCGACGATCACCACATGGGGTGCCTGGCCGGGTTGGTTGCCCTCACTCATAGTTCGCCTCCCGGTCGCCGCGACCGCGGACACATGGTCGCAGAATATCGAGCCGGCGGCGGGGACGTAACCCTCGCGGCTTGGCGGAATGCCGGAGCGAAACATGCAGTAGCAGTGGAAAAAATAGGAAAGGGGCAACCATCGGAGGTTACTTCGCGGTGCATACCTCGATCCAGTGCGATGATCGATGTTAGACTCCGCGAATCGATGCGGACACAGGCGGAGATGTGTGATGGCGGTGTTGCGTAGCTTGAGTGCCGGCGTCGCGGTCGGCCTGATCACGCTTTCCGGTTTATCGGTCGCGGCGGTCGCTGAGCCAAGTGGCGCCGTGATTGCCGTTGTCCAGCAGAGTCAGGCGGACGGCGAAAGCGGCAAGCGCGTGCTCGAGGTCGAGGCACCCGTCTTCTCTGGCGACAAGATCATCACCGGTGCGCGCGGCGAAGCGCAGATCAAATTCCGCGATGAGACGAAGCTGGTCGTCGGTCCGAACTCGTCGATGACGATCGATGCTTTCGTCTTCAGCGAAAACGGCAACGCCGAGAAATTCTCGATCAACGTGGTCCGCGGTGCCTTCCGTTTCATCACCGGAAATGGGCCGAAGGCCGCTTATTCGATCAACACCCCGGCGGCCACGATCGGCGTGCGCGGCACCGAGTTCGACTTCATCGCCGAACGTCGGATCGGGGAAACCGAGGTTGTGACCTTCGGGGGAAGCACAATCACGTGTCCGACGAAAGTCGATCCGACGACCGGCGAGAAGCCGCCATGCATAATCTCACGCGACCCGTGCGGTCTCAGCCTCGTCGCCCCGGCGGAAGCGCGCTACCTGAAGCCGAGTCAGGAGCGCGACATCCGCGTCAACCGGTCGTTCCTCTACGTGCTCAATCAGAGTCGCCTGCAGCCTGAGTTCCAGGTCGACATCAAGTCATGCGGCAACGTGCAGAACGTGCCGACCTTCGAGAACCACTCCGGGACGCCGCCGCCCCCGCCACCGCCGGACCAGAACGACTAACGTTCTCGGGGTGTCGCCTCAGCCCGCGAGCGTGACAACTCCACCCGCCCCGTCTTCGCAGCCGAAGGCGAGCCGCCCGCTCTTGTCCCAGACTAGCGCCGAGACCGGACTCCCTCCGGCGCGGCGGAGCAGCGCCTCCTCGGCGTCGGCGAAGCGCACCGCCATCACCATCCCGTCCTGATAACCGACAGCCACCAGTTCTTCGCGCGGATGGCAGGCGACGCGGGTGACGACCACCTCGCGCGCGCCAAGCTGCAGCGGCTGGCGGCCCATCGGCCCGTCTTTGAAATGAAATGGCCAGAGGATGGCGGCGTTGGCGCCGGACGATGCCAGAAAACGCCCCTTCGCCGACCATGACAGAGACTTCGGCTTCGTCGGGTAGCCGCTCATGCGCATGTCCTTGCCGTCGTCGAGCCGCCAACCATGCAGCTCATTCTCCTGCATGATGGTGACGACGTTCTTCCCGTCCGGCGAGAAAGCAACGCCGAGATGCGCGCCCTTCCAACTGAGCGCGACGGCATCGGCGTTGGTGCCCGCCCACCACAGCGTGACGCCGTTGTAGCGCGCGACCGCGAGCCGCAGCCCTTTCGGCGCAAACGCCAGCCCGCCGACGGCGCGGTCATGATCGAATGTGCGCTCCCGCCCATCAGCGAACTTCACGAACGCTTGCTTGCCGACAGCGAAGGCAATCGCCCCACTCGGGCCGGACGCGACGTGGTCGATCCATTTCCGCGGCCGTTCGGCGACGCGCTCGATGTTGCCCGCGGCGTCCGTCAGCATCACAAGGCCGTCGTCACCACCCGTCAGCAGCCAGCCGTCAGCCGTTGTCGTCGCCGAGAGCACCGCACCCACGTGGACTGCCGTGGTCTCCGCGGCCGGCCCGTCGACGCGCCGCACAGTTCCATCGCCCAGCGCGAACACTGCGGTGTCGCCGAGGAACGCCGCCTCTACGACAAAGGCACCAAAGGGGAATTCCTGGATTGAGGGCATCGGAAATTCCATGAACCCTCCCCTTGCGGGAGGGTCGAAACTGCGCAGCAGTTTCGGGGAGGGGTCATTGCGGCTGGCGGACTTACCCCCTCCCGAAACCGACTGCAACCGCAGTCGTTTTCGACCTCCCCGCAAGGGGGAGGTTCAGCCGAGTTCTATTCTTCCTCGTCCCGCCCGCCTACGCGGGGATAACAGCAGGGGTTACGCCAGGCACGCCTCGAAGCCCGCCACCAGTTGATCGCCGTCGAGCTTGCGGCCGATGAACACCAGGCGGCTCTCGCGCCGCTCGTCGTCCTTCCACTTCCGCTGGTGGTCGCCCTCGATGATCATGTGGACGCCCTGCAAGACGTAACGTTCCGGATCGTCCTTCAAGGAGAGAATTCCCTTGAGGCGCAGGATGTCTGGCCCCTGCTCCTGCGTCACCTTCTCGATCCACGGGAAGAATTTCTTCGGGTCGAGCGTGCCGAGCCTGAGCGAGACGCTGTTCACCCCAGAAGCCTCGATGTCGTGGTGGTGGTGGTGATGATGATGATCGTGGTCATGACCGTCATGATCGTGGTCATGATCATGGTCATGATCGTGGTCGTGTCCCTCGAGGAAATCCGGGTCGAGCGACAGGATGCGGTCAAGGTCAAAGGCGCCGCGGTCGAGAACCTTGTCGAGAGAAATGGCACACCGCTCGGTCCGATGGACGATCGCATGCGGATTGATGGCGCGAATGCGCCGCTCGACTGTTTCCAGTTCCTCCGGCGAGACCAGATCGGTCTTGTTAAGCAGGATCACATCGGCGAAGCCAATCTGCTCCTGCGCCTCGGGGCTGTCCTTGAGGCTGCCGAGCAGGTGCTTGGCGTCGGCGACCGTCACGACCGCGTCGAGCTTGGCCTTCGCCTTGACGTCGTCGTCCATGAAGAACGTCTGCGCGACGGGCGCCGGATCGGCGAGCCCGGTGGTCTCCACCAGGATGCCGTCGAACCCGCCCGGCCGCTTCATCAGACCCTCGACCACCTTGATGAGATCGCCGCGCACGGTGCAGCAGATGCAGCCGTTGTTCATCTCGAAGACTTCTTCGTCGGACTCGACGATGAGGTCGTTATCGATGCCGATCTCGCCGAACTCGTTGACGATCACCGCGTACTTCTTGCCGTGGTTCTCGGTGAGGATGCGGTTGAGGAGCGTCGTCTTGCCAGCGCCGAGGTAGCCGGTGAGCACGGTGACGGGGATTTGCGTGGCGGCCATCGGGGGAAACTCCAGGGCGGTTCAAGGCCGCCCAGAAACGGGAAGCGCTGATATAGGCGAGTTCCCACCCAATTTCACCTGCCGGCGGGACGATTCACTCGCCCCCGAACCAAGCCGTGACGCCTCCGATGACAAGACCGATGACCGTGTATTGGATGAGGTAGAACGCGCTCTCCAGCGTCAGGAAAGTCGAGAGCGATGTGACGTTCTGTTTGCCGGCCTCTGCCAGCGCCCCGACGCTTCCCATCAGCACGCCCATGAGCAGCCCGAAGCCGAGCCCAGCGGCAAGCGGTGGCTTGCCGGCAGCAAAGATCGGGAAGAGGTAGGCGAAGATGAGGGCCTGCAGCAGCATCGACAACAGGCCGAGGGGAATGAGCGGCTCAGCCCGGGTGTAGATCGCCAACCGGGCGTATAGATCCTTGAACACGACCAGATGCCAGCTCGCGGCAAACGCAAACATGACGACAAGCACAACAACCGCCGACACGGCGAACAAACGAATATTCATCCCCAAACCCTCCCGCTAAATGTGTTCACCGACGCGCGCCACCGGGCGTCATCGCTTCCCTTTCCGTCGCGCTTGTTTCTCGGCAGCGTCCTTCAGGCGCATGAGGCCGAGCGACCAGTAGTCATCGAGTTCCTCGAAGAGACTCATGAGCACGCCGCGATTTGTCGTGTAGAGCCGCTTGGTTCCCTCCGCCCGCACCCGCATGAGGCCGCTATCGCGGAGAACCTTGAGGTGTTGCGACACTGCCGGTCGCGTCATGCGAAACCGCGCAGCGATATCCCCGGCGGTCAGCGGCTCATCGGCGGCGAGCTTCAATATCCGGCGGCGGGTCGGGTCGGCCACGGCCTGCAACTGCTGTTCAAGCATGACAGCATATTTAAGCGTTACCTTACGTTAGTCAATACTTAAATATAGTCCTCCCCCGCGACCGTTGCGAGTGCGCCAATGAACGCGGTCCAGCCGATCGCCACGCCCTCGCTTGCGGCAAAGCCCGTGTGCTTGAGATTGAGAAGTGTGCGCCCGTCCCTGGCGGTCAGAGTGACTTCCACGACGCTGTCGCCGAGGACCGTGTGACCGGCACCACCTGGTTCCGGCCTGCCCTCAGGATGTCGGGAGCCCCATGTGAAAACGAGATGATTCGGCGGCGCTATCGTGACGAACTTACCCCAAGTCACGAGACCACCCGGAAACAGGATGCGCCACGTTCCTCCCGCGACCGCGTCGACTTCAGCTTCCAGGCCCATCCACTGGACGAGCTTTTCCGGATCGACGAAATACTGGAACACGATCTCGGGCGGGGCAGCGATCCACTCTGACATCTCGAAGATCGTGTCGGCCACCGGAGGTAGTCCTATTTAAGCCACCACTTAAATAGGGCCAGCCGGCCGAAGCGGTCAACCCGCCAGCGGCGGTTCCTTGAGCAGATCTTCGAGGTCGAGCCACTCGGTCTTCATGGCGAGCGAGCCGTCGGCGTTCTTCGGCCACTGGTCGCGCGGCCTGTCCCAGTAGAGCTCGACACCGTTCTGATCCGGATCGCGGAGGTAAAGCGCCTCGCTGACGCCGTGGTCGCTGGCGCCGTCGAGGGGAACGCCGGCGGCGATCAGGCGGCGGAGCGCATCGGCAAGCGCCGGACGCGTCGGGTAGAGGATCGCCGTGTGATAGAGGCCGGTCATGCCCTTCGCCGGCGGCGAGCCGCCCTTGCTCTCCCATGTGTTGATGCCGAAATGGTGGTGGTATCCGCCGGCCGAGAAGAAGGCGGCCTGCGTCCCGTAGCGCGCTTGCAGCTCGAAGCCGAGCACGCCGCAATAGAACGCCAGCGACCGCTCGATGTCCGCGACCTTCAGATGAACGTGGCCGATGCGCACGCCCGCATCGATCGGCTTGACCGTGGTCGCCGCTGCGGCGGGCTTCGCCGCCAGGATGGTGTCAGCCATGGGAATGAACCGCCCCTTTTGTCCAATGTGAGGCCCTGAATATAGGCATTCGTCCGCCGCGTTCCATGCGGGATCAGCCATGCGCAACGGAGCCAATTTCGCCTCTTGCATGTTCACAAAGCTAATGCTATTAGCTTTATAGCTAGTCGAGAGGAGAACAACGATGTCCAGCACCGCCTTTCTTTCTTCCGATACCGGAATCACAGCCATCACCCGTCCAAACGTCAGCAGCCGCGAAACCGACCGTTTCCTAGATCGCCCGGATGGCCGCATCGCCTTCACCGACGCCGGCAGCGGCCCGCTCGTCGTCATGGTCCCAAGCCTTGGTGACCTGAAAGAGGAGTATCGTTTCCTCGCGCCGAAGCTCGTCGACGCCGGGTACCGGGTGGTGGCGATGGACTTGCGCGGTCACGGCAACTCCTCCGTCGGATGGCCCGCTTCACCTCGTCGGCGATCGGCGGCGATATCATCGCGCTGGTCCGGCACTTTGGCGCCGGTCCGGCCGCCATTGTCGGCACGTCCATGGGCGCGGGCGCCGCCGCCTGGGCCGCAGCGGAAATGCCCGACGCTATCAGCGCGCTCGTCCTGATCGGACCATTCGTTCGCGACGTGCCGACGCAATCGTTGGCGAAGGATCTGCTCCAAAAAGCCCTGATCAAGGTCGCGTTCGTCGGTCCGTGGGCTACGTGGGCCTGGGGCGCTTACTACACTTCGCTTTATCCGACGGCGAAGCC
The DNA here is from genome assembly GCA_043741595.1 of Hyphomicrobiales bacterium. Taxonomy (GTDB): domain Bacteria; phylum Pseudomonadota; class Alphaproteobacteria; order Rhizobiales; family Kaistiaceae; genus DASZQY01. The sequence goes on from JAYTZZ010000083.1 coordinate 10,822, forward strand.
CGCCGACTTCGCCGCATACAAGGCGGCCTTGCTCGCCAACCTCGCCGAGCCCGGCCGCATGGCCGCGACCAAGGCGATGATCAACGCCTCCAAGGCGGACGTCGCCGCACGCCTCGGCGAGGTCCGCGCACGGACGCTGGTGGTCATCGGCTCCAGGGACCCGGACTTCGCCGACCCGGGGGCCGAAGCCGCAACCGTCGCGTCTCTGCTTCGCGGCACCCACGTCGTGATCGAGACCGCCGGCCACTACCCCCACGTCGAGATGCCCGACGCGACCGCCCCGGCCATCCTTGCCTTCCTGAAGGCGAGCGCCTGATGCCCCGCGCCGGAGTGACCACCGACGGCGTGGTCGACGCGGCCTCGGCGATCGCCAATGCCGGTGGCCTGAAGGCGGTCACCCTCGCCCGGCTGGCCGAAGCGCTGGGGATCCGCTCGCCCTCCCTCTACAAGCACGTCGACAGCCTCGACGCGATCCACCGCGCGCTCGCCGTGCGCGGCATCCGCGAAGTGAACGCCCGCCTCCAGCGCGCCACCATCGGCAAGTCGCGCGACGAGGCGCTGTTCGCCCTCGCCCACACCTACTGGCAGTTCGCCC